>NZ_JAUQTX010000301.1:0-6872 GCF_059803775.1 Azospirillum sp. UFLA03-27
ATCCAGCACCTCGCCGGCATGAAGGACAGCAAGGTCATCGTCGCGATCAACAAGGACGAGGAGGCGCCCATCTTCCAGGTCGCCGATTATGGCCTCGTCGCCGACCTGTTCAAGGCGGTGCCGGAGCTGACGGCCGAGCTGGGCAAGGCGTAATCGGCCGGTCCTCCTCGGAAGACCAGCGGCCCAAAGACAAGCGGGAAAGCTCATATGTCCACGATCAAGAAGATTGGCATCATCGGTGCCGGCCAGATGGGCAGCGGCATCGCCCACGTCTGCGCGCAGGCGGGGTACGAGGTCGTCATCTCCGACATCAGCCCGGAGATTCTGCAGAAGTCGGTGGCCGCCATCTCCAAGAACATGGACCGTCAGGTTCAGAAGGGGAAGCTGACGGAGGCCGACAAGACGGCGGCGATCGCCCGCATCTCCACCGGTTCCGACCTGTCCGTGTTCCATGACGCCGATCTCGTGGTCGAGGCCGCGACGGAGAACGAAGCGCTCAAGCGCGAGATCTTCAAGAAGCTGGTCCCGAACCTGAAGCCCGAGGCACTGATCGCGACGAACACCTCGTCGATCTCGATCACCCGCCTCGCGGCCTCGACGGACCGCCCGTCCAAGTTCATGGGCATGCATTTCATGAACCCGGTGCCGGTGATGCAGCTCGTCGAGCTGATCCGCGGCATCGCGACGGACGAGGCGACCTTCAACGCGATCAGCGAGCTGACGGCGAACATCGGCAAGACCGCGGCGGTGGCCGAGGACTTCCCGGCCTTCATCGTCAACCGCATCCTGCTGCCGATGATCAACGAGGCGGTCTACACCCTCTATGAGGGGGTGGGCGGCGTCCAGGCCATCGACACGGCGCTGAAGCTGGGCGCCAACCACCCGATGGGCCCGCTGGAGCTGGCGGACTTCATCGGTCTGGACACCTGTCTGGCGGTCATGCAGGTCCTCTACGAGGGTCTGGCCGATAGCAAGTACCGCCCCTGCCCGCTGCTGGTGAAGTATGTCGAAGCCGGCTGGGTCGGCCGCAAGGTCGGCCGCGGCTTCTACGACTACTCCAAGAATCCGCCGGTCCCGACCCGCTGACGCGGCGGATAAGGACGGACGACGCAGCGAAGCCCGCTCCGGGAAACCGGGGCGGGCTTCGTGCATTTGCGGAACCGCTGCGCTCGCGCTCTGTTCGTCCCGCAGGGGAACGGCCCATAAGGGACCAAGGCGAACAGCGGAAAGGACGGGGGCGATGCGGCACGGCTTCCTGACGGCGATGCTTGCGGCCTTCCTGTCCGGCCCGGTCCTGGCGCAGGCGCCGGGCTCCGTCCCGGCCTCGCCCTCCACCCTGTCCCGGCAGGAGCGCAACTTCATCGCCGAGGCGCTGGCCGACGGCATGGCCGAACAGGCGCTCGGCAAGCTGGCCCAGGACCGGGCGGAGACGGAGCCGGTCCGCCGCTTCGCCCGCCGCATGGCCGACGATCACGGGCTGAAGACCGACCGGCTGGCCGGCATGGCGCTGCGCCACGGCATCCCCATCCCGCGCGAGCCGGGCCTGTCCGCCCGCGCCCACATGTCCAGCCTGCGCGACACGCCCGATGGCGCCTTCGACCGCCGCTACATGGCCGCAGAGGAGGAAACCCACGCCCGCGCCATCAAGCTGTACGAGGCGCAGGCCGAACGCGGCGGCGAGACCGGCGACTTCGCCCGCGACGCCCTGCCCATGCTGCACAGCCATTTCGAGGAGGCGCGGGACATCATGGCCGACTTGGCCCGCCGCCCAGCCCCGCCACAGACCCAGGCGCCGCCGGGGGATGCCCCGCCGGGAACGTCGGGATCGTCGGAGTGACACAAATTCCCTCGCCCCTCCGGGGAGCAGGAACTTGGACGCATCACCCGCCCGTCTTTACCACACCGCCGCGGTTGTCGCGGTTCGGGCCGCCGCCGTTGCCCATGTGCTTGCGCAGGAAGGCGATGACTTCCGGCGAATCCCATTCCACCGCCCCTTCGATGCGGCCAAGCTCGCGGCCCTCCTGGTCGACCAGCAGGGTGGTCGGCAGGCCGCGCAGCTTCAGAGTCTGCATGGAGGCGCTCGACGGGTCGAGGTAGAGGGCGAGGTTCTTGACGCCGGTCCGCTGGTAGAAGGGCTGCACCTGATCCTTGCCGCCGCGGTCCACCGAGAGAGCCACGACCTGGAAGCCCGGCCCGCCCAACTGCGCCTGGAGGCGGTCGAGCGCCGGCATCTCCTTCACGCAGGGCGCGCACCACGTCGCCCACAGGTTCAGCAGGACCAGACGGTCCTTGAACTCCGACAGGTCGACCCGGCGCCCCTCCCCGTCCAAGAAGGGCAGCTCCGGCACCGGCGTCAGCGGCTCCATGTAGCGGAACTTGTCGAGACCGACCGCCGTCACCCCGGAGGACGGCTGGTTGGCCGGCTGGTCCAGCGTCAGCACGGCGGGCGGCGGTGGGGCCGAAGGCCCGGCCAGCGCCATCCACAGCCCGGCACCGCCCAGCGTCACACAAAAGATTGCGGTGGCCGCCAAAGTCCGCATACTCACGCTTCCCGTCCTCCCATCCGTATTGTGTCCGTCATGAGCGCCGAACAGCCCAAGCCGAACTCACAAGACCGCGCCACCCAAGACGGCTCGGCCCCGGCCGCCAGCCAGATGTGGGGCGGCCGCTTCGCCCGCGGTCCCGCCGCCATCATGGAGAAGATCAACGCCTCCATCGGCTTCGACAAGCGGCTGGCCGACCAGGACATCGCCGGGTCGAAGGCCCACGCCGCCATGCTGGCGCGTCAGGGCATCATAACCCAGGCCGACGCCGATGCCATCCGCGATGGGCTGGACCGGGTCAAGGAAGAGATCGACTCCGGAGCCTTCACCTTCAAGGTGGAACTGGAGGACATCCACATGAACGTGGAGGCCCGGCTGGCCGAGCTGATCGGCGAGCCGGCCAAGCGCCTGCACACCGGGCGGTCGCGCAACGATCAGGTGGCGACCGACTTCAAGCTGTGGGTGCGCGACGCGCTGGACCGCGCCGACCAGGGGCTGAAGGCGCTCCAGGCCGCCCTCATCAATCTGGCGGAGAAGCACACCGACACAGTGATGCCGGGCTTCACCCACCTCCAGGCCGCCCAGCCGGTCAGCTTCGGCCACCATCTTCTGGCCTATGTGGAGATGTTCGGGCGCGACCGCGGCCGCCTGCGCGACGCCCGCGCCCGGCTGAACGAGTGCCCGCTCGGCTCCGCCGCGCTGGCCGGTACGCCCTACCCCATCGACCGCTTCATGACGGCCCAGGCGCTGGGCTTCGACCGGCCCACCGCCAACTCGCTGGACGCCGTCTCGGACCGCGACTTCGCGCTGGAGTATCTGGCCGCCGCCAGCATCTGCGGCATGCACCTCTCCCGTTTCGCGGAGGAGATCGTGCTGTGGTGCTCGGCCCAGTTCCGCTTCATCAAGCTGACGGACGCCTTCACCACCGGCTCCTCCATCATGCCGCAGAAGAAGAACCCCGACGCGGCGGAGCTGGTGCGCGCCAAGGCCGGGCGCGTCATCGGCAGCCTGAACAGCCTGCTGGTCGCCATGAAGGGCCTGCCGCTGGCCTATTCCAAGGACATGCAGGAGGACAAGGAGCCGGTCTTCGAGGCCGACGACACGCTTGCGCTGTGCATCGCCGCCATGGAGGGCATGGTGCGCGACATGCAGCCGAACGTGCCAGCGCTGCGCGAGGCGACCGACCGCGGCTTCCTCAACGCCACCGACCTCGCCGACTGGCTGGTGCGGGAGCTGAACATCCCCTTCCGCGAGGCGCACCACATCACCGGGCGCGCCGTGAAGGCGGCGGAGGACAAGCGCGTCGGGCTGACCGCCCTGACGCTGGAGGAGTTGCAGGCCGTCGAGCCGCGCATCACCGAGTCCGTCTTCCCGGCGCTGAGCATCGAGGCGTCGCTGGACAGCCGGCGCAGCTTCGGCGGCGCTTCCCCCGTCCGCGTGCGCGAGGCTGTCGCGGCGGCGCGGGAGCGTTTCCTGTGAGGCGCCCGCTGCTGATCCTGGCGACCGCCGCCGTCGCGCTGACGCTGGCCGGCTGCGGCAAGAAGCCGAGCTTCGTCGATCCCCCGCAGGGCAAGGAAGCCGACAAGTTCCCGCAGCCCTACCCGAACCCGAAGACCGACCCCAAGCCCGGTCAGCCGTCCTCCGGAGCCCGCTTCCCATGAGCGCCTTCGCCTACCGCAACGGCGTGATGCACGCCGAATCCGTGCCGCTGTCCACCATCGCGGCGGAGGTCGGCACCCCCTTCTACTGCTACTCCACGGCGGCGCTGGAGGCGCATTACAGCGCCTACGCCGGAGCCTTCGCGGGGCAGGACGCCGACGTCTGCTACGCGGTGAAGGCCAACTCCAACCTCGCGGTCATCCGCGCCTTCGCCCGGCTGGGCGCCGGCGCCGACGTGGTGTCGGGCGGCGAGATGCGGCGCGCGCTGGCCGGCGGCATCCCGGCCGGCAAGATCATCTTCTCCGGCGTCGGCAAGACACGCGAGGAGATGCGCGCCGCCCTGGAAGCCGGAATCCACCAGATCAACGTGGAATCCATCCCGGAGGTAGAGGCCCTGTCGGAGGTCGCGGTCAGCCTGGGCGTCACCGCGCCCATCGCCTTCCGCGTGAACCCGGACGTGGACGCCAAGACCCACGCGAAGATCGCGACGGGCAAGAAGGAGAACAAGTTCGGCGTCGACTACGACCACGCGCGGGAAGTCTACGCCCAGGCCGCCAAGCTGCCGGGGATCAAGCCGGTGGCCATCGCCGTGCACATCGGGTCTCAGTTGACCGACCTCGCCCCCTTCCGCGCCGCCTACGAGCGGGTAGCGGCGCTGCTCCACGTCCTGCGCGAGGACGGGCACGACATCACCCGGCTCGACCTCGGCGGCGGGCTGGGCATCGTCTACAAGCACGAGGCGCCGCCGGACATCGCCGACTACGCCGCCATGGTGAAGTCGATCACCGGCAACCTCGGCTGCCGCATCTCGCTGGAGCCGGGCCGCTCGCTGGTCGGCAACGCCGGCATCCTGGTGTCGCGGGTGATCTACCTGAAGCAGGGGCTGCACCGCCGCTTCGTCATCATCGACGCGGCGATGAACGACCTGATCCGCCCCACCCTCTACGAGGCCTATCACGGCATCGTCCCGGTGACCGAGCCCGCCAGGGGCGCCGCCACCGAGCCCTACGACGTCGTCGGTCCGGTCTGCGAGAGCGGCGACACCTTCGCGCTCCAGCGCGCGCTGCCGGCCATGGCGCCGGACGAGCTGGTGGCCATCCTGTCGGCGGGGGCCTATGGCGCGGTCATGTCCTCCACCTACAACACCCGCCCGCTGATCCCGGAGGTTCTGGTGAACGGCGACCAGTTCTCGGTCATCCGGCCGCGCGTGTCGGTCGAGGAGTTGCTGGCGCTGGACCGCGTGCCGGACTGGCTGAAGGACTGATCCACAACGGTTGCGGGCCTGCAATAACCGCTGCACAGAACCACCCATAAGGCGTATGATTCCCCGTTCGAGAAACGGGCGGGGAACATCATGGAGTGGGACGCGGCCTATGCCATCGGACAGAGCGCTGTGGACGGAGACCATCAGCGCCTGTTCCAGCTGTTCAACCAGTTCAGCGCGGCCATCGCCGCCGGGGAAACGCGGGAATCCGCGAACCGCTTCCTGCGCGAGCTGGCCGATTATTCGGCCTATCATTTTCGCCGCGAGGAAGGGCTGATGCACGCGGTCGGCTACCCCGACTACACCAAGCACAAGACGATGCACGACACCTTCGCCGACTTCGTCCGCCGGCAGTCCGACTCCGGGACGCGCGATCCGGAGGAGGTGCAGTTCCTCCAGAGCTACGTCGAGATGTGGCTGTGCGGCCATATCCTGGTCATGGACAAGTGGTTCGGCGAATGGCTGGACGGGCGGAGCGGGAATCCCCGCGCGGCGGCCCCGACGGCCTGAGGGCCGGGCCGCGGAAGCCCGGCGCTCAGAACCTCCGGACCGGGCGCCGTCTATTTCTTGTAGGGATTGGCCGCCCACGTCTTCAGGTAGGACACGAGTTCGGCGTCCCCGTCATAGTACAGCCACTCGGTTTCCTCCTTCGACAACGGCTTGGTCGGCGACGGCCGATAGAGCTTGTCGTAAGGCACCGAGAAAACCCCCAGATCGGGCGCCGTTTCGAGAATCTTCTTCACCCAGCCCTCGGCCCGGTCATAAAGGGCTTCGTAATCCGTGGCGACGGACAGGAAGGGGTTGTCGTTCGAGTTTTCCGACTGGCTGCCGTACGAGCTTTGCTTGAGCGCCCAGTCGTTCAACACCGAATCGCTGGGTTTGGCGAAGCCGCCGCCGACGGTGTTCCGGCGGCGCGACCTCCAGTCGGTCGCTTTGGCCTTGTCGGCGAACCGATAGACAAGGACATGTCCGGGCTTGGCGGGGTCGAGCGTGTATCGTTCACCGGTGGCGTTCGCGGTCGAGAAAGTCTTGGGGCTTGGCATGGGGCCGCTCCTGATCGGATGCTGTTGGACGGGCGCGATGCGCCTCGCCTTCTGGAGAACGACCCACCGTCCGCGGCCGTGAAATGGGTGGGCACCGCGCCCTGAGTCATCCATTGGCCCGCCATATTTTGGACATGGCCCGATGTTTCGGTAAGGAACCGGCATGCCGGACCGCGACAGACGGCGCAGCCGAGCCTATATCCTGACGATGTTCCGGCGGCGGCTTCTCCTCCCGCCCGGTGCCTGACCTGACGGGAGAGCGGCATGAGCGACAGCAAGGACGGGTTCCGGTTCCCCCTGCGCAAGGAGGCACCACCCGCGCCCTGTCTCTTATACACATCTCCGAGCCCACGAGACTATAAC
>NZ_JAUQTX010000302.1:0-6883 GCF_059803775.1 Azospirillum sp. UFLA03-27
GGTTTCATCAGCATGGATTGGATCGTCGCCAACACGCCGACGCAGGAGGCGGCCTACTATCTGTGTGGCCCTCGACCGTTCCTGCGCGCTATGGTCGGCGGCCTCGCCGGCCGGGGCGTGCCATTGGGCAGCATCCACTACGAGTTTTTCGGCCCAGCGGACGAACTGCTTGCCGTATGAGGTTTCAGGGCGTGCGCCGATTCAGTTCAGGGGGAACGTCAAGGGCGCGGCGCATGCTGCCTTCCAATTGCCACCATGCGCCTTTGCTCTGCAGGGAGTCACTGTAATGCCTCGAAATCCACGGCGCTCCGCTTTCTTGCAGAAGCATAATCTGGTGTCATTCCTATTGACCCATCTGGCGATTGGGGTCGTGGCCGGCGTTGTCGTTTGCCTCGGCCTTCTCGCGCTGGATGTCGCCAGTCTCCGTACACTGCTCCTTGGCTCCGACTACTGGCTGATCGGTTTCATTCTGCTCTTCGGCTCGGTTTGTGGAACGTTCGGTGGTGTGGCGATGGCGGTCGCCGTGATGAATCTGGGCGACTGGTCCGATCACCCGGATCGGGATTACTGACCCACCCCTGGCATCATCAGGGGACGACCGCCGTGAAGCCGGCGACGATCGGGTTGCCGTGTGGGGTTAAACAGAGGTCCTTGATCGACGGACCCGTCGTCCGGGCTCACGCCGCTCACATGGCCGCGCTCTTCGCGCCCTCCCATCCACCTCGACCTCATGCAACATGAAGTGCATGGCCCTGCGCGTCCAGAACCAGCACCGATTGCCGTGCCCGGTAGCGGAAGGTCACCCGCCTCCGACCATGGTCCACACCCGTTCCCTGTTCATGAACCTGATGGACCATGCCCTTCTTCAGTTCTTCCATGAAGGCGCCCGGTTCGAGGCCAAGGAGCGACCCCACGATCGCAGCGTCAAACACGAGATCTCCAGCTCCGTCCACCTCGGCAACCTGGGTTCCGAGCAGCGCTGTAAGCTGTGGTTGCGTTTCCGTCATGTCCGCCTCGCTTGTCCTTGGAATGATGACCGGAGGGGATCATGACGTGAGGCGTTGTCGCCGTCTTTGCCCAGGGGCAAACGCACGGAAACCGCCCGGTCACCGGCGGCGCACCGTTCGCCATGGCGGCCGCCGGCCTCAACGGGCCTTGGTCGGATCGCCATACTGAACTGGCTGGCCCGTGGCCGGAGCGCTGATCCCGAAGCGACCGGCCATCTGCCGCAGGGCGTCGCGGTCCTTCTGGATGGACACCAGACTGGTGATCGCGAAGGTGGCAAGCTCTCGGTCCGGCGTGTTCGACGCCTCGGTCTGGTAGAGGTCGACGATGCGGTCATGAATGCGAAGCTGCGCCTCAATGTAGCCCTTGGCGAACGCATCGCCCGACGCCCCGGACAGCGCCTTGACGGCGTCCTGCGTCATGCCCTGCTGGGCGTTTGCCGGGTTGGTCACCGCCCCGGCGGCACCGAAGGCGTCGGCGCGCTCCGGCTTCAACTGGTCGGCCGGCGGCAGGGGGCGGGCGGACGAGAGCCGCTTCAAAGACTCACCCAAGGTGGCGTGGGTTTCCGTGATTCCTTTGGCCAGGTTCTTGAACGCGTCGTCCGCCCCCTTCTCCGCCGCGAGACGCCCGAGTTCCGCCTGCCCCTGGCTGGCCACAGCCGCCTCCTTGAGGAAAAGCGCATCCTCGACGGGCAGGGACTGTCCCGGCTGCGGCGGCAGGCGGGGCGTGGTGTCCGGCCGGATGTTGACCTGCGCCCAGGGAGAGCCGGACACCAGGACGGCTCCGAGGATGGCGGCAAGGATGATCCTGAGCATGATGCCTCCTGTTTCTTGAGCGTTCAGCCGGTCAGCTGGCGGTAGATGGCGGGCAGCGCCGCGGGCAGGCGTGCGGCGTGCGGGAAGATGGCGTAGGTGCCGGGGCCGAAGATGTAGGGCAGGTAATCGCGCCCCTTCTCGTCCACCGTGACGCCGAACAGCCGCAGTCCGGCGCGGCGCGCCTCCTGCACCGCCACGCGCGTGTCCTCGATGGCGTAGCGCCCCTCGTAATGGTCCGTGTCGTTCGGTTTGCCGTCGGTCAGCACCAGCAGCAGCCGGTGTGTGTGCGGGCGGTCCTTGAGGAGGGCCGTCGCGTGGCGCAACGCCGCTCCCATGCGCGTGTAGCTGCCCGGCTTGAGCGCCTGGATGCGGCGCACGACGCGGACGTCCAGCCGCTCCTCGAAGTCCTTCACGGTGCGCATGTCCACCCGGTGGCGCCGGTGCGAGGTGAAGGTGAGGATGGCGTGCTCGTCCCCGCAGGCGGTCAGTCCGTGCGTCAACGCCAGCAGAGCCTCCTTCTCGACGTCGAGCACGCGCCGGTCCTCGATGCAGCTGTCGGTGGACAGCGAGACGTCCACCAGCACGCATACCGACAGGTCGCGGGCGACGTTGCGCACCGCCGTGTAAACCCGATCCGATCCGATGCCGCCCGCGCGCCGGTCGGCGACCGAGCGGACCAGAGCCGACAGGTCGAGGTCATCACCGTCGGGCTGCCCGGTCATCACCTGGCGGCGTGGCCGCATCGCCTCGAACTGGCGGCGGACCAGGCGGATGCGGCGCAGCGCGTTGTCGTCGGGCCGCCACTCCTCCCCCTCCAGCGCGGCCGGCTCGGCGATCACGCGGCAATGGTCGGGATGATAGAGACGGCGTTTCCAGTCCCACTCGGGATAGGTGATTTCCGCCCGCAATGGCGCGACGTCGGCGTCCTCGGAGGCCAGATCGAGGTCGAGCTTGAGCTTGGTCGACGCCTTGCGCTCGTGCTGGCCTACGGAGATTTCGTCCAGGTCCTCCGCGGCCTTGCGCGCGCTTTCCTCGTCGTCGTCCTCGACCTTGCGATTGAGGTTGACCATCTCCGCCAGCCCGAGAATCTTCTCGAAGCGGTTCAGCATCAGCGGGTCGTCGCGCCGGGTCTGGTCGTTCTCGCGGCGCTTGGCCCTGCGGCGCTTGCCGTCGCCTTCGGCCCCGGCGCCGCCCTCCTCATCGCTCTCAGGCGAAGCGGCGCCCTCCGGTGGCGCGGAGACCTCTCCCCACAGCGGCACCGGCAGGAAGGGCCGATAGCCGGAGGCGGCGCGGAATCGGTCGAGCGGGACCGTCGCGTCGGTGACCGCGGCCAGCAGGTCCGGATCGGATGGCTCGCCGCTGCCGATGAGCGTTCCTACGAGCGCCTCGACCGCGGCCTCCCGCCCAGGCAGCCGCCGTCTGGGCCGGGCCGCGCGCATGGCTTGGCAGAGCCGGGCGTGGAGCGGGCGCAGACCCGGCCATTCGGCGAGCGCCCGTTGCGTGGCCCGATGGGCCGAACGCAGGCGGACGAGGTCGGCCTGCAGCGGGTCGTCGGGCATCGCCGGAGGCGGTTCGGCCTGGACGAAGAAAGCGGCGAGCCATTCATAGAGCGCCGCGTTGTCGTCGCGGGACGGAAAGATATCGACGCGGTCGGGAAGCTGGAGGGTGACGCCGTCGTAGCGGGCGCGCTCCAACTTTTCCGTCCCGAGACCGAGACGCTGCTTCAGACCGAGACGATGCCCGGAGGTTTCGGCGGAGGTCCCGGCGATGCGAACGGCGCCGGGGCCGCCGAGCGCCCGAAACAGCACGCCGAGGCGCGCGCGCATCTCGTCCAGACGGACCGCGGCGTCGGGATGACGCGGGTAGGACGCGGCGTCACCGACCAAACGGTGCCACAGGGCTCCGACGAACTCCTCGGGCTCCCAAATCGAGGCCATGCGATCATCCCAGCGTGAGTTCGGCGACCCGAAGCAGCGCCTTCTTGACCTCCGGGTCGTCGGTAAGCGGTTCGATCATCGACGCCAAGATCGCCTCGTCGCGAGGCATGCCGTCGCGGATCAAGGAGGCGCAATACACCAACAACCGGGTCGACACTCCTTCCTCAAGGTCCTGACCCTTGAGCGCGCGCAGGGCGTTGCCCAGCCGCACCAGCGGAGCGACCCTGTCAGCAGGTAACCCGCTTTCCTGGGCAACGATCCCGGTTTCGGCATCGGGCTTCGGGAAGCCGAACTCGATGGCGACGAAGCGCTGGCGCGTGCTGGGTTTCAGCGACTTCAGGATGTTCTGGTAGCCGGGGTTGTAGGAGACGACCAGCATGAACGCCGGCGGGGCCTCCAGCAATTCGCCGGTGCGCTCCAGGGGCAGCAGGCGGCGGTCGTCGGTCAGCGGGTGCAGCACGACGGTGACGTCCTTGCGCGCCTCGACCACCTCGTCGAGGTAGCAGATCGCGCCCTCGCGCACCGAACGGGTCAGCGGGCCGTCGGTCCAGACCGTGTCGCCGCCCTTGAGCAGGTAGCGGCCGGTCAGGTCGGCGGCGGTCAGGTCGTCGTGGCAGGACACCGTGTGAAGCGGACGCCCGAGCCTCGCGGCCATGTGCGCGACGAAGCGGGTCTTGCCGCAGCCGGTCGGGCCCTTGAGCAGCAGCGGCAGCCGGTTGCGGTGGGCGTGCTCGAACAACGCCACCTCGTTGCCGGTGGGGGCGTAGAAGGGGACGGCGCCGCCCGCCATCTCGTGCCGAGAGGAGGCCTCCACCGCCGTCACTCGGCCGGCGCGACGGAAGGCTGGGTGCGGGCGGGCACCCGCCCGCGCGCCGGTCCGAACATCGCGTAGACGAACATGAGGACCGAGATGACCACGAAGATGCCGGAACCCAGGCGCATCCAGTAGAACAAGGCCAACTGTTCCTGGACCTCCATGTAGTTCATGCCCAGCACGCGCTGCAGGTGGACCTGCACGACGCCCGCGAAGGTCAGCGTGAAGGTCATGAAGGCCATGGCCGAGGTCATGATCCAGAAGCTCCACATGTTGAGCACCTGGTTGTAGGGCGCGCGGCCGCGCAGGCTCGGCAGGGCATAGCTGATGATCGCGAGGTTCAGCATCACGTAGGCCCCGAAGAAGGCGAGATGCCCGTGCGCCGCGGTGACCTGGGTGCCGTGGCTGTAGTAGTTCACGAAGGACAGGGTGTGCATGAAGCCCCACACGCCAGCACCGAAGAAGGCCATCACCGGGGTGCCGAGCGTCCACAGGAAAGCGGCCTTGTTCGGGTGGTCGCGCCGCCCCTTCCAGGCCATCGTGAAGGCGAACACGACCATGGCGAAGAAGGGCGCGACCTCCAGCGTGGAGAACAGCGAGCCGATCCACTGCCAATAACCCGGAGCGCCGATCCAGTAGTAATGGTGCCCGGTGCCCAGCAGGCCGGAGAACAGGGCGAGGCCGACAATGGCGTAGAGCCACTTCTCCACGACCTCGCGGTCGACGCCGGTCATCTTGATGACCAGGAAGGCGAGGACCGAGGCCATCACCAGCTCCCACACGCCCTCGACCCACAGATGGACGACGTACCACCAGTACATCTTGTCCAGCGCGAGGTTGGTCGGGTTGTAGAAGGCGAACAGGAAAAAGACCGCGATGCCCCACAACCCGAGCAGGAGGACGTTGGTAATCGCCGTTCTGCGGCCTTTGATCACGGTCAGCGAGACGTTGTAGAGGAAGATCAACGCCGCGACGACGATGCCGATCTTCACCCACAGCGGCTGTTCGAGGAACTCACGCCCCTCGTGGATGCCCAGCGTGTAGCCGACCACCGCGCCCAGCGCGCCGACCATCAGGATGGCCAATTGGGCGTAGGCGAGCACCGGGCTCTCGATGTCGCGCTCCGCCTCCTCCGGGATCAGGTAATAGGCCGAGCCGAAAAAGCCGAGCAGGAGCCACACGATCAGCGCGTTGGTGTGGATCATGCGCAGGATGTTGAAGGGCAGGATCTCGGACAGGAAGTTCGGCAGGACGTAGACGGTCCCGGCGAGCGAGCCGACCAGCACCTGGACGACGAACAGGGCCATCGCGCAGGCGAAGTACCAATAGGCGATGCGTTGGGTCGCGTATTTCATGCCATGCCTCCCCTTCAGCCCGCTTGGTTCGGTGGCCAGCCTTGCGTGTCGATGCGGCTGGTCCATTCGAGGAAGTCGACGAGGTCGTTGAGTTCCGCGTCGGTCAGGTTGAACTGCGGCATCTGGCGGCGCCCCTCGACCCCGCTGGGCTGCGACTGCATCCAGGCGATCAACGCCGTGCGCGCGCCTTCGGCGTCCTCCCGCCCGCCGTAGCGGACCCAGACGTTGCCGAGCTCCGGGGCGAAGTAGGCACCCTCACCAAGCAGCGAGTGGCAGTTGATGCAGGCGTTCCTCTCCCACACGTGCTTGCCGCGTGCGACGCTCTCGGACAGCGTGGCCTCGTCCGTGCTGGTCGTTCGAATGTAGTAGTGGCTGTGAATCGTCAGGGCGACGAAGGTGACGAAGAAGAAGAGCGACCCGCCGTAGAAGATGTTGCGCGCCGCTGATTTCGTGAATCGCTCGGCCATCACCTCCCCCTGTTATCGTTACACGGTTAGGTTACGTGTCCAGGACCAGTGGAAGCGCAAACAGGACCGTTGGGCCAGTGCGGAAAAGGATAGGAAGGAGCGTCCGAGTGTCCTCGAACGCGGTTCTCGAAGCCGAAGGAAGCGGCATGGCGCGGTGTCCCTGTACGGCGGGATTGCACATTGAGCCGCGGCGGGATGTCGCAGGGCGTTAAGCCGGTGCCATGTTCCCAGCGGGACGGGCAATAGGCCGCCCGGTGGCCTCATCAGAGTTCACCTTGTGATTCGTGGTGATTCTCATAGTTATACGGCCCTTCGTCCCCGCGCTTCCGCACATTCTTTATTGCTGTTGTGATAAAAGCTGGCCAAATGTCGGAGGATTTGTGCATTGCGCTGGCTTCAAATTCTTGACGGTTGTCAAGTAATCGGGGCGTGAAATCCGGGATGTTGGCTTCAGAAGCAACACTCGCCCTGGATTGCATCATGAAAACCA
>NZ_JAUQTX010000303.1:0-6863 GCF_059803775.1 Azospirillum sp. UFLA03-27
GGAGGGAGATGTCTGCGAAAGCGGCGGCAATTCCCTCCCCCGCCCAGCGGGGGAGGGCTAGGGTGGGGGCTCGTACGCCCGCCCCTCAGCAACCATGACGAGAGCGATAGGCCTGCCTACGCCGCAAGTCAGAGAGGGCTCTCCAAGAGTACGAGAAGGTATTCCCTGCTCAATTGCAATGACCCTGAGTGGTTAGCCACTGTCTTCACCGTCCGATCGTCCTTTGCACTCTCGAAAACACCGCATTCGAATGCAATAAAGAATGACGTACTCGGCGGCGTTGCCGAAGCCTCTCTGCAAAGAACGGGAAATGCCTTTCCCAATCCCACGCAACGAGGCGGTAACACCGAAAGGAACGGAACGGCCCCTTTGGAGTAACTCCCAACGAGGTCGACCACCGTCCCGAACTGCCGGCCAAGGATCGACGATCAAACCCACAGGAGTTGCCAGCGACATGCGGACCGCCATCACCACCGAGACGACGACCCTGAGCGCACCCGCCACCCAGGAAATCCGCGCCTTCATCGTGGAGAACTTCCTGCTCGGCAGCGACTCCGGCTTCGACAACGCCGAATCCCTGCTGGAGACCGGCATCATCGACTCCACCGGCATCATGCACGTCGTGGCCTTCCTGGAAGAGCACTTCGGCATCATCGTCGAGGACGAGGACATGGTGGCCGACAACCTCGAGTCGGTCAGCCGCATCGCCGCCTACGTCGAGCGCAAGCGGACCCTGAAGGACGCGGCCTGATCCGTCCGCCAGGACGGAACGGACCATCGGGACAGTCACCGAAGCCAGGCAAGGGAACAGCGTCATGGCGCACCTGCTTCATCAGTTCCTCAGCGAAACCGCCGCAAGGCGGCCTCACCACACCGCGCTGATCGCGGGGGAGAACGCCGTCACCTTCGCCGAGCTGGACCGCCAGAGCGACGCCGTCGCCTGCGCGCTCCAGTCCGCCGGGGTGGTGCGCGGCGACCGTGTGGCGGTCATGCTGGAGAACTCGATCGAGTATGTCGCGGGCCTGTTCGGCGCGCTGAAGGCCGGGGCCGTCTACGTCCCCGTCAACCCGTCCACCAAGGCGGACAAGCTGGCCTACATCCTGACCGACGCCGGCGTGCGGGCGCTCATCGCGCCCTCCGCGCTCGCCCGGCAGGTTGTGCCGGCGGCTGGCGAGGCACCTCACCTCGCCACCACGCTGTGGGTTGGGCCCGCCGTGCCGGCCGGGGCCGGCGGGCTCTCCTTCACGGACATCGTGGCCACCCACCCGGACCCCCAGTCCGGTGGCGCCAAGCCGCAGAACCGCGGCCTGATCGACCAGGATCTGGCCGCCATCCTTTACACCTCGGGAACCACCGGGCGGCCCAAGGGCGTGATGCTCAGCCACGCCGCGCTGGTGAACACCACCTGGTCGATCTCCACCTATCTGGAGAACACGCCCGACGACGTCGTGATGTGCGTCCTGCCGCTGACCTTCGGGTACGGCCTGTCGCAGATCCTGACCGGGGCGCGGGTCGGCTTCACGGTGGTTCTGGAACGCTCCTTCGCCTTCCCCGCGGAAACGCTGGCGCGCATGGTGAAGCACCGCATCACCGGCCTGCCCGGCGTGCCGACCTTCTTCTCCACCCTTCTCGGGATGGAGGCGCTGAAGACCGCCGACCTCTCCTCCCTGCGCTACCTGACCAACGCGGCGGCCCCGCTGCCGACCGCCCACATCGACCGCCTGCGCGAGCGCTTCCCGGATGCCGCCTTCTACTCGATGTACGGCATGACGGAATGCTGCACCCGCATCTGCTACCTCGACCCGCGGGACCTCGGCACCAAGACCGCCTCGGTGGGCCGGGCCATCCCCAACTGCGAAGCCTATGTGGTGGATGAGCTGGGCAACCGCGCCGCCCCCGGCGAGGTCGGCGAGCTGGTGGTCCGCGGCGCCAACGTGATGCGCGGCTACTGGAACCGCCCGGAGGAAACCGCCAAGCGCCTGCGCAGCGGGCCGCAGGGCGAGACTCTGCTCTACACCGGCGACCTCTTCACCATGGACGCCGACGGCTGCCTCTACTTCGTCAGCCGCAAGGACGACGTGTTCAAGTGCCGCGGCGAGAAGGTCAGCCCCAAGGAGGTCGAGAACGCCCTCTACGAGCTGGAGGCCGTGGTCGAGGCCGCCGTCCTCGGCGTGCCCGACCCCGCCGACGGCATGGCGGTGAAGGCCTATCTGGTCGTCCGTCCCGGCGCCACCCTGACCGAGATGGCGATCCGCCAGCACTGCCGGGGCCGTCTGGAAAGCCATCTGGTGCCCAAATTCATCGAGATCCGCGACGAGTTGCCGAAGACCGAGTCCGGCAAGATCAAGCGCGCGATGCTCGCCGAAACCGCCTGACCCTTTTCCGCCGATCCCTTTCCCGCCGGATCAAGACACACAGGAGAGCGTGCGATGTGTGGTGTCGCCGGAGTTCTCGCCGGGCCGCGTGCCGAGCCCGCCGGACTCGACGAACTGAAGCGCATGATCGCCATGATCGGGCACCGCGGCCCGGACGGCTACGGCTTCTACCGCGACGGGCGGATCGGGCTCGCCCATGCGCGCCTCAGCATCGTCGGCTTGGCCGGCGGCTTCCAGCCGATCCACAACGAGGAGCGGACGCTGTGGATCACCTTCAACGGCGAGATCTTCAACCACGTCGAGCTGCGGCGTGACCTGGAGGCGCGCGGGCACCGCTTCTACACCCGCACCGACACCGAGGTGATCGTCCATGCCTTCGAGGAATACGGCCCCGCCGCCTGGGCCAAGCTGAACGGCCAGTTCTCCATCGGCCTGTGGGACGCGGTGAAGCGCGAGCTGTGGCTGGTCCGCGACCGGCTGGGCATCCTGCCGCTGTTCTACGCCCGCAGCGGCGACCATCTCGCCTTCGCGTCGGAGGCCAAGGCCCTGTTCGGCGGCGGGCGGATCGAGCCGCGCTTCGACGCCGCCCGCCTCGCCCAGGTCTTCACCCACTGGAGCGTCGCCCCCCAGGGCAGCGTCTTCGCCGGGGTGCAGAGCGTGCCGCCGGCCACCGCCATCCGCATCGACGCCGACCTGCGCCTGCACGAGGCCCGCTACTGGGAGCCGGACATGGCCGGCGATCCCGCCCTGTCCGGCATCTCGCTGGACGAGGCGGCGGACCGGCTGGAGGAGAAGCTGCTCGACGCCATCCGCCTGCGGCTGCGCGCCGACGTGCCGGTGGGCGTCTACATCAGCGGCGGGCTGGACAGCTCGGTGATCGCGGCGCTGGCCCGCAAGCTCGACACCACGCAGATGCACAGCTTTGGCGTGCGCTTCGCCGACAACGCCTTCGACGAGACGCCGCAGCAGCGGCTGGTCGCCGGCCATGTCGGGACGGAGCATCATGACATTCTCTGCACGGCGGAGGACATCCAGGCCGCCCTGCCCGACGTGATCTGGCACGGCGAATCGCCGCTGGTCCGCACCGCCCCGGCGCCGCTCTTCCTGCTCTCCCGCCTCGTCCGCGACAGCGGCATCCGCGTCGTGCTGTCCGGCGAGGGCGCCGACGAGTGGCTGGCCGGCTACGACATCTTCAAGGAGGACAAGGTCCGCCGCTTCTGGGCGCGGCAGCCGCACTCCACGGCGCGCCCGAAGCTGCTCAGCCGCATCCATCCCTACGCGGCCACCAGCGGCCAGAAGGACAGCCCGCTCTGGCAGGCCTTCTGGAAGCGCGGCATGACGGAAACGGACGATCCCTTCTACGCCCACCGCATCCGCTGGCAGAACACCGCCTGGACCCAGCGCCTGCTGGCCCCGGACGTGCGTTCCACCGCCAACGCGCAGGCCTTCGACGAGGCCGTCGCCGCCCATCTGCCCGCCAGCTGGTCGCGCTGGAGCCCGCTCGCCCGCACCCAGTGGACGGAGATCGCCGCCTTCATGTCGCCCTACCTGCTGACCAGCCAGGGCGACCGGGTGGCGATGGCCAACAGCATCGAGGTCCGCTATCCCTTCCTCGACCCGGAGGTGGACGACCTCTGCGCCGCCCTGCCCGACCGGGTCAAGATGCTGGGGCTGCGCGACAAGCTGGCGCTGCGCCGCGTCGCCTCGCGCCTGCTGCCGGCGGAGATCTTCCACCGCCCGAAGCGCCCCTACCGCGCCCCGATGACCACCGCCCTCTTCGGCGCCCAGGCCCCGGCCTATGTCCGGGACCTGTTGTCCGAGGAGTCGCTGAACCGCTACGGGCTGGTCGACGCCGCCGGCGTCGCCGCGCTGGCCGCCAAGGCCCACCGCACCGACGGCCGCATGGCCGGCGAGCGCGAGGAGATGGCCCTGGTCGGCGTGCTCACCCTCCAGATGCTCGCCCGGAATGTGCTGGACGAGCTGCCGGGCCGGGCCTCGACGCTCCGCGCCCGCTTGGACGCCGCGCCCATCCACATTCTCGAAGAGCATTTGGACAGCGCCGCTGCCGCCTGACCCGGCGGACCGGCGCGGTCCCCAAGGCACAGTCCTTTTCACAGTCCCCTTCTCACAGTCGATGCAACAACGCCAACCGGGAAAACCGACACCATGCTGAACGCCCTGCATCCCTTCGACGCCAACGCCCTCTCGCTCGACTGCGCGGCCGCGGCCCGGGAGATCGAACAGTTCATCCAGCGCACCGTCGCCCACGACCTGAAGCGCCAGGGCATCGTGCTCGGCGTGTCCGGCGGCATCGACAGCTCGGTCTGCGCGGCGTTGGCCGTTCGCGCGCTGGGGCCGGAGCGCGTCCTGGCCATCCTGATGCCGGAGAAGGAATCCTCGCCCGACAGCACCCGCCGGGGCCGGTTGCTCTGCGAGAGCCTAGGCATCGAGCCGATCATGGAGAACCTTACCGCTCCGCTGACCGCGCTCGGCTGCTACGACCGCCGCGACAGCGCCATCCGCCGCCTGTTCCCGGAATACGGTCCGGGCTGGAAGCAGAAGATCGGTCTGGCCGCCGGCCTGCTCGACGCCGACCGCGTCAACTACTTCACCATGACGGTGGAATCGCCGGAGGGCGACCGCCAGACCAGCCGCATGCCGGTGGACGTCTACCTGTCGGTGGTCGCCGCCACCAACCTGAAGCAGCGCGTCCGCAAGACCATGGAATACACCCACGCCGACCGGCTGAACTACGCGGTCCTCGGGACGCCGAACCGGCTGGAGTATGAGCTGGGCTTCTTCGTGCGCGGCGGCGACGGTCTGGCCGACCTCAAGCCGATCGCCCATCTGTTCAAGACCCAGGTCTACCAGATGGCCGCCTATCTCGGCCTGCCCGACGACATCCAGAGCCAGTCACCGAGCACCGACACCTACACCCTGCCGCAGTCGCAGGAGGAGTTCTACTACGCCATCCCCTACGACAAGCTGGACCTGGCGCTCTGCGCCTACGGCCGCGGCGTGCCGGAGGACGAGGCGGCCCGCGCCCTCAACCTGTCGGTCGAACAGGTCCGCCGCGTCTACAAGGACATCGTCCTGAAGCGCCGCACGTCGGGCCGCATCCTGCGGAACGCTGCGCTGGTGCAGCCGGTCGAGGTGGATGGGAGCGACGCATGACCGCAATGCCCTGGCTTCAGCGGGGTGTGGAACGGTTCATGTCCGAGGATCGCGTCGCGCTGGAGTCCTTCCAGCGCGACCACTTCGGCGCGGACTCCCCGCTGCTGGACGACACCCATTTCAATTGGCTGTTCGAGGAGCCGCCGACCCCCGATCCGGAGGGGATGCAGCTCTGGGTCTGCAAGCGGAACGGGGGGATCGTCGGCCAGCAGGCGGGCATTCCCTTCGCGCTGAAGGTGGGGCAGCGGGTGCGCCGCGCCTCCTGGGCGATCGACCTGATGGTCGCCCCGGAATGGCGGCTGCGCGGCGTCGGGCCGGGCCTGTCGGAGACCCACGCCGCCGCCAGCGAGGTGAGCGTCTCCTTGTCGATGACCGACGCCGCCTACAAATCCTACAAGCGGGCGGGCTGGCTGGATTTGGGAAACATCCCGACCTACCTGCGCGTCATCGATCCGCCGCGCTGCCTGCGCGTCAGCCCTTACGGCGGCGGACTGGCCCGCCTGGTGGCGCGGCTGGGCAAGCCGGCGATGAACGCCGCTTCGCTGGTCGGCCACGCGGCCGCCCGGACCTTCGGCGCCCGGCTGGTCGAGGTCGACCGCTTCGACGAGCGGATGGACGGCCTGTGGGAGGCCGCGGCCCCGCAGCATCTGTGCGCCGCCCGGCGCGACCACGCCTATCTCCAGTGGCGCTTCGACAAGATCCCGAACGCGGCGCGGCACCGCCGCTTCCTCGTCATGCGCCGCGACACGGTGATGGCCTATGTGGTGCTGCGGGTGGACCGCTGGCGCGGCGAGAGCGTCGGGGTGGTCTGCGATTATCTGGCCCGTCCGGGCTGGCTGATGCCCGCCTTCGCCCTGCTGGTCGAGCGCGCCCGGCGGGACCGGCTGGCCGCCCTGGTCTGCCGCACGCTGAACGCGCAGGCCGCCCGTCCCCTGTCGATGATGGGCTTCCTCTGCCTAAAAAACGGTCTGCGCCAGCCGACCCGGATGATGGCCCGCCCCGCGGCCGACCGTCCGGAGCTGACCCCGCTGATCGGTGACCCGAAGAACTGGCTCGTCACCGCCGCCGACAGCGACATGGGTTTCAAGGATCTCGGCGAGTAGTCGATTTTGCAAAAACGAAAAGGGCGCCCGCAGCAATGCGGGCGCCCTTTTCGTCCGGGTCGTTCGTAAAGTCGAGAATGTGAGGATGCATCTTCTGAGCGCATGAGCGGTTTGCCGCTGCACGCGACGTTCATGAAGGATCAAGCCGATCGAGCGATTAGTAAGGCTCAGCTTCAGGCGTTGCCGCCCGTCCACATGCCTCCTATCGACG
>NZ_JAUQTX010000304.1:0-6816 GCF_059803775.1 Azospirillum sp. UFLA03-27
CCGTTCGAGGTTGGCGAAGACCCGGTAGCGGCCATCCTGTTTCAGGCTGGCGATCTGGGTGCGGAAAAAGCTCTCGTAATCCATCGCGCGTTCCGTTCGCATTCATCCGAAGGGGCGGGTGCCGTCCGGGCGGTCCAGCCACCGGGCCTAGCACGTTAGGAAGATGGCATGATCGTTGCCGTGTTGCCACCCGGCATTGACCGAGGTCAAAAGGTCTGCCCGGCAAGGAAGCAATTCTCGCCGATCCGCCGCCGCGGGGCCATTCGACCTATGGACGATGGTCCGCGCGGGGCGATTCATGTTCGTCACCCGTCGCGCTGTTGCCGAGGCTGTGAAACACCCTTTCGTCCCTGCATTTCGTTGATGATAGCAAGTGATCGTGAATATTATCAACATATAACGGACAGCAAAGATCAAAGTATCTCCTGTCCGATTGTGCCGAATACCATTGTCTTATTCTTTTACGAACAAGGTCGTATGGACGAAGACAGGGAGCAAGTGAGAGGGTTCGTCAAGCCGTTGATGGGGAGTGTCGTGCGATGAGTGCCGTTCTGACGTTCGACAGCGTGCGTGGCCGGCGAATGTCCGGCCCGGAATTGAGCCATGGTGCCACCGGTCCCGGCGGCAGCAAGGTCATCCCCTTCCGTCCGGCCCCCGCCGCAATGGTCTCCCCGGCGGTCTCCCCGGCGCCGTCTCTGCCGCGGCGTCCCGCGGGGCCGTCCCCGGCCCGCGCCGAGGCGGTGGCCCAGCCGGTGGAGCCCGCGCCGCGGCCGGAGCGTCTGGCGCGGCTGATCTATATGGCGAGCGTGGGCGGCTACATAGCCGTGCGCGAGGACACGCTGGTGCAGTTGGACGGGCGCATGGTCTGGCCGACCGCCGACGCGCTGATCCGCGACGCGGCGGCGGCGGGCGTGCCGGTCTCGTCGCACGTCATCAACACCGCCCGGTCCTGACGCCTCTCATCGAATGAAAAGGGCCGCCCGCGCCGGATGGCGGGGCGGCCCTTTCTCGTCGCGGAACCGGCCGTTACCCGCGCAGGACGGGGATCGCGGCGTCCAGCGCGGTGGTCAGGCGGTCGAACATCAGGTTGATGTCCTCCTCGCCGATGACCAGCGGCGGGCAGACCGCCACGCTGTCGCCCATGGCGCGGATGATCAGGCCGTTCTCCTGGCTCAGCCCGTTCACGACGGCGCCGGCCCGGCCCACCGGATCGAACGGGGTCTTGGTCTCCTTGTCGGCGACCAGTTCGAGGGCGCCGATCAGCCCGACGCCGCGCGCCTCGCCGACCAGCGGATGGTCGGCCAGGGCCTTCAGCCGGCGCTGGAACAGCGGGGCGACGGCGCGGACATGGCCGATCAGGTCCCGCTCCTCGTAGATTTTCAGCGTCTCGATCGCGACCGCCGCCGCCACCGGATGGGCGGAGTAGGTGTAGCCGTGGCCGAAGGTGCCGATCGTCTTGCTCTCCTCGACGCAGGCCCGGTAGACCGCGTCCGACACCATCACGGCGGAGATCGGCAGATAGCCGGAGGACAGCTGCTTGGCGCAGGTTATGATGTCCGGCTGCATGCCCATGGTCTGGCTGCCCCAGAAATTGCCGGTGCGCCCGAAGCCGCAGATCACCTCATCGGCGACCAGGAGGATGTCGTACTTCTTCAGGATCGGCTGGATCTTCGCGAAGTAGGTCGCGGGCGGAACGATGACGCCGCCGGCCCCCATCACCGGCTCGGCGAACATGGCGGCGATGGTCTCCGGCCCCTCGGCCAGGATCAGCGCCTCCAAGCTTTCCGCCAGACGGGTCGCGAAGGCCTCCTCGCTCTCGCCCGGCTCGGCGAAGCGGTAGTGGTGCGGGCAGTCGGTGTGATGGATGCGCGCGATGGGCAGGTCGAAATCGCGGTGGTTGTTCACCAGGCCGGTCAGGCTGGCCGTCGCCACGGTGACGCCGTGATAGGCCTTCACGCGAGACAGGATCTTCTTCTTCTCCGGGCGGCCCAGCGCGTTGTTGTAGTACCAGACCAGCTTGACGGCGGTGTCGTTCGCCTCCGACCCGGAGTTGGCGAAGAACACCTTGGACATCGGCACCGGGGCCAGCTTGATCAGCCGCTCGGCCAGATCGATGCCCGGCTCGTGGCTCTTGTGGCCGAACACATGGTAGGTCGGCAGCTTGCGCATCTGGCGGGTGGCGGCTTCGACAAGACGCTCCTCGCCCCAGCCCAGCGACACGCACCACAGGCTGGCGAGACCCTCGATGTATTCCTTGCCGCTGTCGTCGAAGACTCGCACGCCCTCGCCGCGCTCGATGATCAGCGGGCCCTGGGTCTCGTGCGCGTGCAGGTTGGTGTAGGGGTGGAGGAAATACGCCTTGTCGCGGCTGGCGGCGGAGTTTCCGGCGCCATGATTGTCGGGCCCAGAACTTTCAGTCGCCGCGACGCCCTGTTCGGTCATGATCTCTATCCCTGTGTTCGCTGCCGGAGTCGGTCGTTGCCGATGCTGGTTCGCCGCTGTTGAAAATGTTAAACGGCGCTCCCGATCATAGGCATGGTTGGCCCTCCTGACAAAGCCGGAGAATCGGGGGGTGGGGCGGGCATTCCCATCCTGCATGGCGCCCAGGCCCGTTGCACAAGCTCCGGAGTTTCGGAAGAGAAGGGGAACGATGATCACCTTGTATGGAATGCCGAGCAGCGCGTCGATGGCCCCGCACATCCTGCTGCGCGAGATCGGGCTGTCCTTTGACCTGGTCCTGCTGGACCGCGCCACCGCCGCGCACAAGGCGCCGGACTATCTGCGGCTGAACCCCAACGGACGGGTGCCGACGCTGGTCGACGGCGATCTGGTGCTGTTCGAGGCTGCAGCGATCTGCCTGCATCTGGCCGATTCGCACCCGGCCGCCGGGCTGGCCCCCGCGCCCGGCACGGCGGAGCGCGCGCATTTCTACCAGTGGCTGGTCTTCCTGACCAACACCGTCCAGGCCGACATGCTGGTCTATTTCTACCCGGAGCGTCACGCCAAAGGGGCGGAGGCGCAGGCCTCGGTCAAGGCGATGGCGGAAGCGCGGCTGCTGGAGCGCTTCACGCTGCTGGACCGTCAACTGGGTGATAAGGCGTGGTTCCTGGGCGACCGCTACAGCGCCGTCGATCCCTACCTGTTCATGCTGGCCCGCTGGACCCGCTTCATGGGCACGCCGGCGCGCAGCCTGCCCAACCTCGGCCCCTACCTCGCCCGCGTGCTGGAGCGGCCCGCGGTCATGGCGGCGTTCGAGGCCGAAGGGCTTGGCGCGCCCTATTATTGAAGGGAAAAAGCGATGCCGCTCCGTCTTGAAAACGGAGCGGCATCAGCCGCTCAGCGCGGCACCTGCCAGGGAAGATGCTCGGCCCCGACCAGCCGGTCGGCGTCGGCGGCGGGCATCGGACGGGCGAAATGGTAGCCCTGCCCATAGTCGCAGGCCAGCGCGCGCAGCAGGTTGGCGTCGGCGCTCGTCTCGATGCCCTCGGCGATGACGTCGAAGCCGAGGAGTCGCGCCAGATCCATGATGATGCGGACGATGGCGCGGTTTTCCTCCGACTGGTGCATGGCCATGACGAAGGAGCGGTCCACCTTCAGGCTGTCGATGGGCAGCTTGTGCAGGTAGGACAGCGACGAATAGCCGGTGCCGAAGTCGTCGATGGACATCTTGATGCCCAGCCCGCGCAGGGTCTGCAGCAGGCGGATCGACTGCTCGGCCTTTTCCATGACCGCGCTTTCGGTGATCTCCAGCTTGATCCAGGACGGCTCGGCCCCGGTTTCGCGCAGAACGTCGCGCACCAGCGAGACCATGTCGGGGTCGTTCAACTGGCGGGTGGACAGGTTGATGCTCATGAACAGGTTGGCGGAGCCGGGCAGGCGCTGATCCTGCCATGCGGCGATCTGCCGGCACGCCTCGCGCAGCACCCAGGCGCCCAGCGTGACGATCAGGCCGGTGCTCTCGGCGATTGGAATGAAGACGCCGGGGGGGATGTTGCCGCGCTCCGGATGGTTCCAGCGCACCAGAGCCTCGAATCCGGCCAGACCGCCGGTGACCATCTCGACGATCGGCTGGTAGGCGACCCACAGCTCCTCGCCGCGCTCCAGGGCGCGGCGCAGGTCGTGCTCCAGCCGCACCTGCTCGACGACGCGGGCGTGCATGGCCGGGTCGAACCAGGCGTGGCGCCCGCCGCCCTGCTCGCGGGCGCGGCCGGTGGCGATCTCCGCGTCGCGCAGCACGTCCTCGGGCCGGGTGTGGGTGTCGCAGGAGGCGGCAACGCCGATGCTGGCCGACAGGAAAACCGAGGCGCCCGACGCCGTCTTGGCGGAGCGGACCAGCGACGCGATGGTGGCCAGCCGCTCTTCCACCGCCAGCGGGTCCTGCGTGCCGCCGATCAGCAGCGCGAAGGCGTGGTCGCTGATGCGGGCGATCAGGTCCACCGAACCGGCCCGCACGCTCAGCCGCGTGGCGACATCGGTCAGGATCTCGTTGGCGAAGCTCTGGCCCAGGCTGGTGCGCACGTCGACGAAGCGGTCGAAATCCACGATGACCAGCGTGAAGGGTTCCCCCATGCCGTGGAAATCGGCCATGTGCTTGACCAGCAGGAGCCGGTTCGCCAGCCCGGTCACCGGGTCGTAGTAGGCCAGCCGGAAGAGGTCGTCCTGGGTGCGCCGCCGCTCCGTCATGTTCTGCATGATGACGAAATAGCCGGCGATGGAGCCGTCCGGGCCGCGGTAGGGCGCGTGCACCCGCGTCACGTAGTCGTTGCCGCCGCCGGATCGGGGAAGCCAGCCCTCCACCTGCACCGTCTCGCCGTCCAGCGCGCGCTCAACCGCGGCGCTGTTGTTGCGCTGGGTTTCCGGCCCGAGGATGTCGCCCACCGTGGTCCCGATGAGGGAGTCCAGCTTGCGGCCCATATAGTCCAGATACGCCTGGTTGGCGTAGAGGTGCCGCCGCTGCGTGTCGAGCAGGCCGACCATCGCCGGTATGACGTCGAGAAGCTGCCGCAGGGTGTCGAGCGCCGGAGCCCCGGAAGCGGTGCCGGACAGGGCTGCGGCAAGGGAGGCGAGGTGAGGGTCCGGCTTCATGGGCGGGAATGGTCGAGACACCGTTGGGAAAACCACGATCAACACTTACGCGAAAGAATGCCTGCCCGTCAAAACCAAAGCCGCCGAAGACGGTGGAAAGCATCGCCCCACTATAGTTGCCCGACGACAGAACCGACCTTCATACTCGGGTATTCATGCAAATCACGGTTGATGTTTCGATTGGCGGTGATTGATTTTGCGGCATCGGTGGCGGGCGGGGCCGGAGGCGGCGTGCCGATCCGTGCCGGACCACGGCAGGTTGCCGGGGCTGCGAAAGGCCGCGAATGGTCGAATCCTAGGCCGGCGATCGGACCGGCGGCGCGCGCAGATGCGTCATGCCAGCGTTCCCTATTCTGACCATCGTCAGAGAGGGCCATGCCGGGCTATAATTTCGACCAATGCGCGAGAAGAGGTGGTGCACAACGATCGCCCACCCGCGCGAGCGAGGGAGAATCGCCATGGCACTCAAGGATCTGCTGGTGGTCGTCGACGACACCGCCGCCGCTGCGGCGCGAATCGATGCCGCCGCCCAACTGGCCGCGCGCACCGACAGCCACATCACCGGCCTCTACCCCATCGTTCCGCTGACCCTGCCGGGCTATGTCGAGGCGGAGCTGCCGGACGAGGTGCGCGCCATGCAGCGCGGCTACACCGAGAACCAGACCGCCAGGGCGGAGGCTCTCTTCACCGACGCGGTGCGCCGCAACGGCCTGACCGACCACTCGGAATGGCGGATCCTCTATGGCCACCCGACGGACAGCGCGGCGCTGCATGGGCGCTACGCCGACGTGGTGGTGATCGGGCAGGCCGACCCGCACCGCGACCGTGACCGCCCGATCGCTCTGCCGCAGGATCTGGTGTTCGAATGCGGGCGTCCGCTGCTGGTCGTGCCCTACGCCGGCTCTTTCCCTCACATCGGGGAGCGCGTGCTGGTGGCCTGGAACGGCAGCCGTGAAGCGGCCCGCGCGGTGGCCGACGCGATGCCCATCCTGACCGCTGCCAAGCGCGTGGTGGTGATGGCCGTCAACCCCAAGGCCGGTCCTGCCGGCATCGGCGACGAGCCGGGCGCCGACATCGCCAAGCATCTGTCGCGCCACGGCTGCCGTGTGGAGGCCACCCACATCGTGACCGACCAGATCGATCCGGGCGACACGCTGCTGAACACCGTCGCCGACGAATCCTGCGATCTTCTGGTCATGGGCGCCTATGGCCGCTCGCGGCTGCGCGAACAGGTGCTGGGGGGCATGACCCGCTACATGCTGGAGCACATGACGGTTCCGGTCCTGATGAGCCATTGAAGCCATTCGGCCATACGGCCGTCCGGGAATAGTCCGGCAGGGCCGCCTGTTCATCCCAGTGAGGCGGCGCCGGGCTTCGGCCGACGGACTTCGGTCGAGGGGCGCCGCCGGACCTGCGAAGGAAGGCCGGCATGAGCGCGCTGATCCCCACGTTCCTCCACCGCATGCGTCCTCCGGGCGTGGCCGCGGTGTTCCGTCCGGCGGCCCGCATGGCGGTGCTGGGCATGGCCGGTGCGCTGGCGCTGGCCGTTCTTCCAACGGCGGCGGACGCGCATGGCCCGCGTGACCGCGGCTCCTGGTATGGCGGTTCTCCCTATGGCGGTCCTTCGGTGATCGTGCCGCCGCCGGGAAGCCGGGTGATCGTCGTGCCGGGCTACCGCCCGCCGCCGCCCCTGTCTCTTATACACATCTGACGCTGCCGACGATTATACGC
>NZ_JAUQTX010000305.1:0-6799 GCF_059803775.1 Azospirillum sp. UFLA03-27
ACCCTCGACGTCGGCGGAGGCAACCGCATCACCATCCTCGGCCAGACCGGCAACGTCGCCGCCTGGTTCGGCTGAGGACGCATACACGCGATACGAAACGGCGGGTGCCGGGGCCTTTGGGCTTCGGCACCCGCCGTTTTGCGTCGGCTTCCCCGAGCGGAGGGGGGCGGGCTAATCCGTAGGGGTCTTTGCCGCCGCGGGGTTATCGGTTGGATGATGGTTTACCCAATCGAACGAATCCCCGGAGCCATTCCGCCATGCCGACATTGCCGCACGGATCGCCCGACCGCGGGCTGAAGCCGTTCATCCTCGCCATTCATCGCGAAGCGCTGGAAACCGCCGCGGCCAAGGGGCTGACCGGCACTCTGGCGCAGGTCGCCGCTCTCCAGGACACCGCCAGCCTCGCCTCGGCCAAGGCCGGGCGTCTCGTCACGGAGGAGGAGGTGATGCGCCTGCTGCTTCGGGAGCGCCGCGCCCGTAAGATCCATGAGGCGATGGGAACCGCACCGGTCGCACCGGTCCGGAAGCCGGTGGCGGCCCCGTCCCGATTCCGCCTGGGGCGCTGGCGGACCGTGGCGATGGGCATGGCCCTCTCGGCGTCCTCGGGACTGGCTGGAAAGGTCCGCTTGTAGGAAACGGGCGGTGTGCGGTCCGCCGGTACCGAGTGAGTACGCCCATTGCCCTGTTGAGTGAGGCGCGGGGCGCACTGAGGCTGTCGCTTCCCCGCTGTTCGGCACGAAACACACAATGGGAGGTCTCATGTCCGTTCGCCTGGATCGCCGCCAATTGCTGCTCTCCGCCGGAGCCGCCGCGCTGGTGCTGGCCGTGGCGCCGCGCTTCGTCCTGGCCCAAACAACAGGGACCCAAACAACAGGGGGCCAGACACCGGGCGGCAAGGGATTCACGCTGCCGCCGCTGCCCTACGCGCCCGCCGCGCTGGAACCGCACATCGACGCGACGACCATGAGCGTGCATCACGGCAAGCACCATCAGGCTTATGTCGACAACCTCAACAAGGCGCTCGCCAACCACGGCGACCTTCAGGCGATGCCGCTGGCCGACCTGCTGAAGCGCGTCCCGGAACTGCCGGAAAGCATCCGCACCGCGGTGCGCAACAACGGTGGCGGGCACGCCAACCACAGCATGTTCTGGAGCATCATGGGGCCGAAGGCGGGCGGTGCCCCAGACGGCGAGGTCGGAGCGGCCATCGCGCGCGACTTCGGCAGCTTCGACGACTTCAAGACCCGCTTCAACACGGCGGGGGCCGGGCAGTTCGGCAGCGGCTGGGTCTTCGTCACCGCCGACCCGTCGTCGGGCAAACTCGCCATCGCCGCACGCCCGAACCAGGATTCGCCGGCCATGGAGGGGGTGCCCGTGCTGATGGGCAACGACGTGTGGGAGCACGCCTATTACCTGAAGTACCAGAATCGGCGCGCCGACTATCTGGCGGCCTGGTGGAACGTCGTCGACTGGGGCGCGGTGAACCGCCGCTACGCGGCGATCCGCAAGGGCGAACTGGTGATCTGACCGGCCAGCCTGACCTAAAACGGAAAAGGGCGGCGGGGATGTCCCCGCCGCCCTTCCTGCGAACCGTCTGGTCCAGAGGCCCGATCAGGCGCCCTGGTGCAGGCGGACGTTGAACAGCGGACCCTGGCTCTGGCGGCGCAGCGCCTTGGCGACAGCCAGCACGGCGAGGTCGGCCAGCGGCTCGACAATGATGACGGTCATGTAGGCGGCGCCGAAGGAGGCGACCTCCGTCATGGTCTCGGCGGTGAAGCCGTGTCCGTAGAAGGCCCAGAAGGCCACCCAGGCGACGATGCCGCCCTGGTAGGCGGTGGAGAGGGCGAGCGCCTGCGAGTACTTCAGGTCGACATAGGGGGTGGCGTCCGGAACGATCCGCTTCGCCAGCAGGCTGATGCCCCACAGCGGGACCAGCAGCGTGGTGACGTTCATGCCGTACTGCGGCAGGTCGAACGGCGCGAAGAACAGGCCCTGGATCAGCAGGCCGGCGGCGAGGCCGATGGAGGCCGCACCGGCGCCGAACAGCAGGAGCAGCGTCGAACCGAGGATCAGGTGAACCTCCGACACGCCCACGGGGTGGTGCGGGAACACCTCGAAGAAGCTGAAGACCAGCGCGGTGGCGATCAGGCTGCGCAGCACCAGCGGCGCGACCCCGCCGTTGTTGCGGACGTCGTCGCGCGCCAGCTTGCCGGCCATCGCGAAGCCGCCGGCGGCCGTCGCGTAGCTGAGAGCGATCTTGGCGCCGTCCACGACGCCGGGTTCGATGTGCATGCTCTATGCCCTTTCCGAGTCTGCCATGCGTTGGGAGGGCGTCGTTGCTGGCAGGCACCGGCATCGCAACCCCCTTGGTCCCCTTGGATGGGCGCACCGGAGGGACGGCTTGCGAAAGACGGGCGGCCTTTAGGCCGGACATCGGCAAGCGACCACCGGGGCACCCCGCCCGAGGACGTACGTTCGGTTACGGCAGGTCTCCTGGCTTGCGGGTCAAGGCGGCATCGTCCGGCCTTCCCGGCGCCCGTTTCCGCAGGCGGCGCCAGTGACACGGAAAGGACGAGGCCGCTCACCGCTCACAGTTGCGGGGGCAGCGCCGGATTTGCCGTTTCCCCCCGATCGGGGCGACGCACCGGCTTCCCTCTTAGCCCCGCGACCGGAGGGCGCGGGGAACCATAACCGGCGCCAGGGTAGGGGCGGGGTCCCCCGCCGTCAAGAGGGGGATGGCGACCCATCGGGGGAGTCGCACGGCTTCCTTGACACCGCTCCCGCGGAACCGACAAGGTCCGGCGGACTGCGCGAGGCCGGATCAACGGGCGAAGGACGGGGTTGCGGGCATGCTACCGGTTCATTTCCTGACCATCGTGCTGAACGGCGATCCCTTCATCCGCTACCACCTGGAGGTTTTCCGCCAACTTCCCTTCCCCTGGCATTGGCACGTCGTGGAAGGGGTGGCGGAGCAGGTCCGCGACTCCTCCTGGTGCGCGCAGCGGGGTGGGCGCGTTCCGCAGGACCTTCACCGCGACGGCCGCAGCAGCGACGGGACGTCGGCGTATCTCGACCGCATCGCCGCGGAGGAGCCCGGGCGCGTGTCGGTCTACCGCAAGCCGCCCGGCATGTTCTGGCAGGGCAAGGTGGAGATGGTGACCGCGCCGCTTGCCGCCATGACGGAGGACTGCCTGCTCTGGCAGGTCGATGCGGACGAGCTTTGGACGGCGGAGCAGATCACCCGGGCGCGCCGGATGTTCCTCGATTCGCCGTCGCGCACGGCGGCGCTGTACCTCTGCCACTTCTTCGTCGGCCCATCCTTGGTCCTCGACCGGCTGGACCAGTACGGCAATTACCGCGCCTACGAATGGCTGCGCACATGGCGGTACCGGCCGGGGGATTTCTGGCACTCACACGTCCCGCCCCGGCTGATGCGCCCGCAAGCCGATGGCGCCGCCGTCGATCTCGGCGCGACCAACCCCTTCCTGCACGAGGAGACGGCGGCGGGCGGGCTGGTCTTCCAGCATTTCGCCTACGCGACGCGGGAGCAGGTCGCGTTCAAGGAAATCTATTACGGCTACGACGGCGCGGTCGAGCGGTGGGACGCCCTGCAGACGGCGGGTCGAGCGGTCGGCAGCGGCACCCTTCCGCTGCGCGATTTCTTCCCCTGGGTGACCGACGCGGCGACCGTCGCCCGCGCCGAGCACGCCATGGTGGAGCCGCTGGCGCGCCCGGACGCCGACGGAGCCTGGGGCTTCGTACCGCCGGCGCGGGGCGCCTCGACCGCTCCGGCGGTGGCGCTGCTGCGGGGCTCAGGCCCCGCCGTTCGCCGCCGCACGCTCGTCCCCGGCGAACCGCCGCCGTTCCCGACCGACCTGATCCGAAGCGTCGGCGTGTTCCTGCTGGACGGTTTGGGTGCGGTGCTGCGGGCGTCCGGCTTCCTGCGGGAGTTGCGGCGGGCCTTGCCGCTGGCTCGAATCACCGTCTTTGCGACATCGGATGCGGAGGCGGTGCTCGCCCTCTGCCCCTACGTCAACCAGCGGGTCAACCTGCCGCCGCTGAAGGGACGGGCGCCCGACGACGCGCTGGTGACCGCCGTGCGCCAGGAGATCGGCCAGCAGTTCAGCGGCGCGTTCGATCTCACGATCAATCCTGGCCGGGGTGAGGACGCCAGCTTCGCCAACCGCCTGATGCAGGATACGGGGGCGCTGCTCCGCCTCGGTTGCAGGGTCGGCCGGCCGTTGCGCGGCTATTACGCCGACGCCTTCCTGACCCACGTCGCGCCGGCTCCCGCCGGCCTGCTGGGGGCGCTGACCGCCGGGGAGCCTGACCCCGCCACGGAGGTCTGGACCTCCCCTGCCGGCGAGCGGGCCGCCGTCGCGCTTCTGGCCGAGGGCGTTCCGGCGCGCTGGCGCTGCGCGGTCGGCCTGTCCGCGTCCGTCGGCACCGGCAGCCTGTCGGAGCTGTGCCGCCGCCTTGCCGCGCGCGGCGACACCGCCATGATCCTGGTCGGCGAGGAGGCCGCCAGGGGAGCCGCGGCTCGCATCGCCGGGGAGGCGGGGGGCGCCTGCGTGAACGCGGTCGGGCGGCTGGGTTTCGACGGGCTGTGCGCCCTGCTGCGGCGCTGCGACCTGTTCGTCGGGACCGGCGCCCCGGCGGAGGACATCGCCGTCGCGGCCGGGCTTCCCATGGTGGGAACCGGCCCGGAGCACGGCGATCCGACCGCCGGGGCGATGGAGAGCGCCATTACGGCTTGGCTGGCCGGCCGCACGTACTGACAAGCGTTCCCACCCAGCCTGTGAGATCCGAGAGGGGAAGCGTGGAAAAACGGAGGGACGGGCGCGCAAGGCGCTTGTGTTGGCGCGTTTGCGCCGCAATGATCCGCCCCCACCGAATCCCGGACGGCCGCAAGCGGCGCGCCGCAGCGGGGCAAAACCATGGATTGAATCCGGCGGCCCGGTAAGCACACGATGCGCAGAGCAGTCATGAAACCCCGTGCGGATTGGCGTCCGGGGCTCCGCAAATACCCCTACGGCGTCCGCGCCATGAGCGCCGGCGCCTTCTGGCGCGAGGATGTGCGGTACGAGTTCTCCGCACATCAGATCGACCTGATAGAAAGCGTCGCCGACGAGCTGCACACCATGCTGCGCGAGGCGCTGCGCGCGACGGTGGACGGGCGGGCGCTGGCCCGGCTGGGGGTCCGCGGCGGCGTGGCGCGGCTGCTCGAAGCCTCCTGGAACGACTATTGGGCCGCGGGGCGCCTGAACGAGCGGGCCGGCGGGCTGATCGGGCGGCTGACGCTGGCCTATGACGGGCGCGATTCGGTCAAGCTGCTGGCCTGCAACTACGACACCCCGGAAGGCCTTTTCGCCGCCTCGATCATTCAGCGCAACTGGCGCGAGGCCCTGATGGGCGATGCCAATCAGTTCAACGGTTTGCACGAGGGGCTGGTGGAGCGCTGGGAGGAGCTGGCGGCGGGCATGCCGGGCCGTGGGCTCGTCCATCTGGCCTGTGCCACCCCCGACCCGATGCGCGAGAGCGAGCTGGTCTATCTGGCCGCCACCGCGGCGGAGGCCGGGATCGCCACGCATCTGCTGCCGCTGCAAAGCCTGGGCTGGGACGGCCAGCGCTTCATCGACGACGAGGGGCGGGCGGCCTCCTGGCTGGCGAAGATCTACCCCTGGCAGGGGCTGGCCGACGACGCCTTCCTGCAGAAGCTGCGCATGGGCGGCATGAGCATGCTGTCCCCGCTGTGGTGCTGGCCGATGTCGAACCACGGGCTTCTGGCGACGCTGTGGTCGCTCTACCCGCGCCACCCGAACCTGTGCCGCGCCGCGCTCGACCCCGAGGAACTGGCGGGCTGCGACGCGGTGACCGAGCGCAGCCTGTTCGGGCTGGACGACGCGGCCCAGCGCATGACGGCGCACGGCCGCATCGTCTCGGACACCGGCGGCGCAGAGTATCCGGGGGGGCGGGTCTGGCTGGAAACCCCGCCGATCTTCGAGGAGGAGGGCGTCCACGCGCTCCTGCACTGCTGGATCATCGGGGACAAGTGCCTGGGCATGTCGGTCCGTGAATCGGCGGACCCGCGGGTCGGCCCCGACGCGGCGATGGTGCCGCACATCTTCCGCGGCTGACGGGCTTTCACGGGGTGGAAGGAGCCCGCCCTGTTCCAGCGGGGCGCAGGGCGGGCGCTTCGGCGGCGATCAACCGGCAGTCCTCAGCGGCCGCGGCCCGGCGCGAAGGGATTGGGCAACGGCGAGCCGAACGCCGCCCGGCGGGCGTCCCGCCACGCGACGTCGTTGCCGACGCCGCTGTGGGTGGCGGACACCGACACCACCTGACTCTGGTGGCGCAGCCAGCCGCGCAGCTTTTCTTCGAAACGTTGGGCGTCCTGGGCGTCCGCAACCTCCAGTTCCATCGACATCTGCAGCTCGGTCTTCATGGCATTCCTCCTCTGAACCGTTCCGTTGGACAAACAGCCGGGCGTGCCGCTGGTGCCAAAAAAACAGAAAAGGGCGGGGAACTTTCCCCGCCCTGCGCTGCAACACCGTGAACGCGATGGCCGTCGATGCGATTGGCGGCGCCGCCGCTCACTTGCCTTCGGGCTTCGCCGGGCGGGCCGGCTTGGCGATGCTGGCGATCTGCTTCTGCAGGTCGTCGATCTGCTTCTGAAGCTCTTCATAGGTGTGGCTGGCCGCTGCGGCCGCGCCGTTGGGCGGAACGGCGGACGGACCGGGGGCCGCCGGGCGGGGCGGCTGTCTCTTATACACATCTGACGCTGCCGACGATTATACGC
>NZ_JAUQTX010000306.1:0-6783 GCF_059803775.1 Azospirillum sp. UFLA03-27
CGGGGTGGGGGCAACACCCACGCCCACATCCCCACCAAACACCCCCACACCAAGCCCGATTGAGGAGCAGACGATGGCTGAGTTCGTGACCGGCACCACCCGTGGCGGCGCCGCCTGGACGCCGAAATTCGTGGAAAAGATCGACCAGAAGATGTGCATCGGCTGCGGCCGCTGCTTCAAGGTCTGCGGCCGCGACGTGCTGGAGCTGATCGGCATCACCGAGGACGGCGACATCGTCGACGCCTTCGACGACGAGGCCGAGAAGAAGGTCATGAGCGTCAAGAACGCCGGCAACTGCATCGGCTGCGAGAGCTGCGGCAAGGTCTGCTCCAAGAACTGCATCACCCATTTGCCCCAGGCGGCCTGACGGCCGCCGAACTGGTCTGAGACGGCCTGACGGCCGCCCGCCCCCGGAGGAGGACGCCATGGGCATCCTGCACGCCGCCCCGCCGGGGGTGGGCGACATCACGCGGCTGTACCGTTGGCTGACCGACCGCCAGGGACGCTGCAACGTCTTCGACGCGCATCTGTTCGCTTGCATCCTGTCCCGCCGCTGGCCGGCGGGTCCGGGCGCGTTGGGATTGGACGACCGGGCGCTCGGCCAGCTTCTCGACCGCTACTTTCCTGGCGCCTTCGCGACCGGCCTGCCGGTTCCCGACAGTTCCCCCACCCCCCTGCCGCCGCTTCTCCAGAGCGAAGCGGACGACATCGCCGCCCTCCTGCTCGCTCACCGCTCGCTGGGCATCGGGGAGGAGGAATGGCTCGCCGCCATCGTCGCGCGGGCCATGCTCGACGAGGGCGAGCTGTGGCGGGACCTCGGGCTGGCCGGTCCGAGCCACCTCGCGGCGCTGATGGAGCGCCATTTCGACTCGCTGGCCCGGCTCAACGCCACCGGCACCCGCTGGAAGGCCTTCCTCTATCGCTTCCTCTGTGCGCGGGACGGGCTGATCCCCTGCAACGCCCCGGTCTGCCGCGATTGCGGTGCGGAGGCCGTGTGCTTCGGGGCAGCGGATTGATCCGATCACCATAATCCCGTTGTGCCGGATCGACACGCCAAGTCAGGATCGCACCCACCGTTTCACTCCTGAATCTGGCCTGGTCCGCATACGCACGGACTGGAGCAAACCCACGCCTGTGCGCCTTTCCAATGGTCCATGCGGCAAAATCATTCTTTCTAGCCGACCAACGGCTATCGGCATCCGCCCCATGACGTGCGCTATCCATCGCTCTGCCGGCACCGCGTCGGCTTCGACGCAATCAGAAGACGAAAAATAAGCCGATGCGGGCGCGGCATCTCCGTTGTGACTTACGATAGATTGATTTAACATCACACTCATTCATCCTGCAGTGGCATACCGACGTATGATTGGGTGCCCCAGGCAAGCTGTTCCAAAAATAATCAGGAACGAGGTGATAAGCTATGCCCTACTCCATACCGCTCTCTGAATACTCAGATGCTTTCCAGGTCCACACCTCCGGCCCCTATGTCGGCGATTGGCACCTCAATGGCCTAGGCGGCAACGATACGCTGATCGGTTGGTATGGTAACGACACCTTCGAGGGAGGCTCGGGCGACGACTATCTGGTCGGCGGCGTGGGGCTCGATGATTTGTACGGCGACAGCGGAAACGACACGCTCTACGGTGAAGAGGACGCCGACTATCTGGATGGGGGCAGCGGAAGTGATCTGCTCTATGGTGGAGCCGGAAACGACACGCTGTACGGCGGCGGCGCTCTGCCCGGTGCGCCCAACGCCGACTTTTTGTATGGTGGTTCTGGCAATGATCAGTACTACCATAACTTCTCTGCCGGCGGGATTACGGTCATCAACGATCTGTCGGGCAACGAGTTTAACAACGCGGACACCCTTCGCCTTCTGAATGCTACAGGCGCGCTCTCGTTGCGCTGGGGGAGCGACCGCTCAACTCTGTTCATCTATCAGGCTGGCGAATTCGACGATGGTACCTTTGACAACGGGGTGGTGATCACTGGAATGCTCACCAACCTCGGGGCAAGGAGCGTCGGAACAATCGAAAACATGTATGTGAACGGCTCCCACGCGTCCAACTGGCTGACCACCGTGGAGAACGGCTGGCAATCGACGATCTGGTGAGCGCGCGACCTCGATGCCTCACAGGCGCGGTACCGGCGCAAAACGTCGATGCCGTGCCTGTGAGGGCTTTCGGCGGGGACGAATGGGACACCCGCCCAACAGGCGGATGACAGGCCGGGAGTATTTGTCACGCCTCGCCACATGATAAGGTTGAACAACTCGACATGGAGACCATGACATGTCTGTGTCCAGCATCACGCCCGCCCCATCGCCCCTGACCGGCCCGCTGGCCATGCCCAGTCCGTCTCCCCCTGTCAAATCGCTTGGAACGGGCGGCACGATGTCGGTGGAGGACAGCGTATCGCTCAGCGAACTCGGCAGGTCGTTGCGTGGCGACTCCCTCGTCGCGTTCGAAGCCCTGTCGGACAAACAACGCGCCCAACTGGTCGGCTTGGTCGACAGCGGAAAAATCACCGGGGAGGAGGTTCACGACGCGCTGAAGCAACGTCTCAAGCAAGCGCGCAGCAGCGCCGTGGCCGCAACCGATCGTATGTTCGAGATCGATCACGCCGACCTGCTGCGCAACGAGGCCACCAGCGCCGACGACCTGCGCAGCGCGCTCGGCAGCACGCTCGCAAAACGGTCCTCCCTGATGGACAAGTTGGCCTCGGCCATGAGCGAAGGCGACCGGGCCGCCACCTCCGATGCCCTGGCCGCGCGCACCCAGGGACCTCTGCCATTCGCAGACCGGCTCAACATGAACCGCTTGATCATGCCGGGCTTTTTTGGGACGGATTTCACCGACTCCCGTCTGAACTATACCAAAAAGGAAGGCGATGCCGCTTACAAGCTGAAGTCGCTGGGCGTCAGTCTCGACGGCATAGACGGTGCGTTGCGCGGCATCGGGGAGAAGGACGCCGCCGCCATCCTGTCGGAGCGCGCCGGCCTGCCCTCCTCCCGAACCGTGGAGAAAGATTCTGAATTCTCGCTCGAGGACGCGGCCATCAAGCCCCTTATCGCCGGTCCATCCGGCGGCGAGTCGCTCCCTGATCGACGCGCTTGGCTGCGCGCCCTCGACCCGATCCTGTCATCCGCAAAGCCCGGTGCCGTGTACAGGTTCGACGTTCCCAAAGATCACGGCATAAACCGCAGCAATCCAGCCCAAATCACCGAGGCGGCGGGATCGGCGCAATCCGCCGTCAGCGTCGATTACGTGCGGGGCCTAATTCCCCATTATTGATTGCCCTATTCCCCCTGACGCTTAGGCCGCCCCGTCCAGCCCTTTCACCAGCGCGGCGATGACGCCATAGCCCACCTGATCCTGCGGGTCGATCTCCGCCAGCTTGGCGAGGATCGCCCTCGCCTCCTCCACCCGCCCGCTGCGCAGGCTGATGAAGGCCAGCGCCTTCAGGGTGAAGAGGGTGAAGCGCGGCGGCCCTTCCTTCGTCCAATCCGCGCTGTCCGCACCCAGGCCCCGCCAGTCGCCGGCGTATCCACCCTCGCTCGCCGCCGCGTCCAGACCGATCGTCGCCACCCGCTCCGCATCCGCGAAGCGCTTGCGGTTGAAGTAGAATTTGTAGAGCGCGTAGAAGACCGGCAGGACGCGCGGCCCCATCCGGTGGGCCTCCCACAGCAGGGTCTCGCAGGCCGCGGCGTCGGGGCGGGCCTTCACCGCCTCCTGCAGCTTCTCGTCGATGTGTTCGGGCACTTCGCCGAAGGCCATCCGCCCGTTGGACATCCGCAATTCGACCGGCCGCTCCATCACGCCGTCCCCTTCCGTTGTTGTGCGAAACCGTGCGCCCGACCGACAATTCTGTATGGACCGCATGCGGGCTTCACGAAAGCCCATAATCAAATTGTGCGTCCTTTCGTCGCAGGATGTCACAAACCCGACATGGCCCCGATCCGACAATTGTCGGGAAGGCGTCAGCCCTTCGAACTGACAATCTTTCTAAATCAATGACTTAAAACTTGGCATGCCGTTTGCTGATCCTATGACCAGGAACGGTCGGCATGCCCGACGAAGCATTTGGAGGCGGCAGACATGGTGACCCTGACGGATGCGGCGGTGAACACCCTGGAGCGCGTGCTGGCGAAGTCCGGCGGCGCCGCGGCCGGCCTGCGCATCGCGGTGGCCGACGGCGGCTGCGCCGGCATGAAGTACCAGATGGGGCTGGAGGCCACGGCGGGCGACGAAGACGCTGTGCTGTCCTTCGGCCCGGTGACGATCTTCGTCGATCCGACCAGCCAGCCCTTCCTGACCGGCGTGGTGGTCGATTTCGTCGAAGGGGTCGAGGGCGCGGGCTTCAAGTTCGACAACCCCAACGCGACGGGCAGCTGCGGCTGCGGCAAGTCCTTCTCGGCGGGGCCGGGGGGCAGCTGCTCCTCCGCGCCGTCGGCCGGCGGCTGCGGCACCGCCCACTAACCCCGAACTCTCTCCCCCAACCCGATCACATCGGGCCCGGTAACGCGGGAAAGGCAAGGCGTCATGTGGAACTACACCGACAAGGTCAAGGAACACTTCTTCAACCCGAAGAACGCCGGCGCGCTGGATGAGGCGAACGCCGTGGGCGAGGTCGGGTCGATCACCTGCGGCGACGCCCTGAAGCTGATGATGAAGGTCAACCCCGACAGCCAGGTCATCGAGGACGCGAAGTTCCAGACCTTCGGCTGCGGCTCGGCCATCGCGTCCTCGTCGGCGCTGACGGAGATGATCATCGGCAAGACGGTGGACGAGGCGCTGGCCGTCACCAACCGCGACATCGCCGAGTATCTGGGCGGCCTGCCGCCGGAGAAGATGCACTGTTCGGTCATGGGCGCCGAGGCGCTCCGCGCCGCCATCGCCAACTTCAAGGGCGAGGAATGGGTCGACGACCACGAGGAAGGCGAGCTGGTCTGCAAGTGCTTCGGCATCGACGCGGCGATGATCGAGCGCGCGGTGACCGTCAACAGCCTGACCACGCTGGAGGAGGTCACCCACTACACCAAGGCCGGCGGCTCCTGCCAGACCTGCCACGAGAAGATCGAGGAGGTTCTGGAGGCCGTGCTCGCCAAGACCGGCGCGCTGGCCCCGCCCAAGCCCCACGCCCCCGGCACGGTCGGGCTGGACGCCATCAAGCCGCTGGCCCCGAAGGCCGAGGCCCCGGCGGCTCCGGCGAAGCTGACCAACGTGCAGCGCATGCAGAAGATCATGTTCGCCATCGAGGAGTTGCGCCCGCAGATCCAGCGCGACGGCGGCGACGTGGAGCTGGTGGACATCGACGGCAAGGACATCTACGTCCGCCTGACCGGCGCCTGCTCCGGCTGTTCACAGTCCGCCGGCACCATGATGGGCGTGCAGGCCAAGCTGGTCGAGGCGCTGGGCGAATTCGTCCGCGTCAAGCCGGCCTCCCTCCTGCCGGCGGGGGCCTGAGCCATGACCGCACAGGGCATTTACCTGGACAACAACGCCACCACCCGCGTCGATCCGGACGTGCTGGCGGAGATGCTGCCGCTGTTCACCGAGCAGTTCGGCAACCCTTCCTCCATGCACGGCTTCGGCGCCGCGGTGGGCGGCAAGATCGAATGGGCGCGCAAGCAGGTGCAGGCGCTTCTCGGCGCCGCACATGACAGCGAGATCGTCTTCACCTCCGGCGGCACGGAGAGCGACAACACCGCCATCCTGTCCACGCTGGAGGCATATCCGAAGAAGAAGAGCATCGTCACCAGCGTGGTCGAGCATCCCGCCGTGCTGGCGCTGTGCGACTATCTGGAGAAGAAGCGCGGCTACACCGTCCACCGCATCGGCGTGGACAACCGGGGCAACCTCGACCTCGACGCCTACAAGGCGGCGCTGGGGCCGGACGTCGCCATCGTCTCGATCATGTGGGCGAACAACGAGACCGGGACGATCTTCCCGATCGAGGAGCTGGCCCAGCTCGCCAAGGCCGTTGGCGCTGTGTTCCACACCGACGCCGTGCAGGCGGTCGGCAAGATCCCGATGACGCTCGCCACCAGCGCGGTGGACATGCTGTCGCTGTCCGGCCACAAGCTGCACGCGCCCAAGGGCATCGGCGCGCTCTACGTCAAGCGCGGCCTGCGCTTCCGCCCGATGCTGCGCGGCGGCCACCAGGAGCGCTCGCGCCGCGCCGGCACGGAGAACGCGCCGGGCATCGTCGGGCTGGGGGCGGCCGCACAGCTCGCGCTCATGCACATGACCGACGAGAACACGCGGGTCAAGGCGCTGCGTGACAGGCTGGAGCAGGCCATCCTGGCCGCCGTTCCCAACTGCTTCGTCACCGGCAACCCAGCCAATCGCCTGCCCAACACCTGCAACGTCGCCTTCGAGTACATCGAGGGCGAGGCGATCCTCCTCCTGCTGAACGAGGCCGGCATCGCCGCCTCGTCGGGGTCGGCCTGCACCTCCGGGTCGCTGGAGCCGAGCCATGTGATGCGGGCCATGGGCGTGCCCTACACCGCCGCCCACGGCGCCACCCGCTTCTCCCTGTCGCGCGAGACGACGGAGGATGAGATCGAGCGGGTGATCGCGGTGGTCCCCGGCATCATCGCGAAGCTGCGCTCGCTGTCGCCCTACTGGTCGCAGGCGGGCGCCCCGAAGGAGTTCGCACCGGTTTACTCGTAACACCGAGATCGCAGGCCGGGCCGGACCCGCGCCCCGGCAACCCGCCCGACGACACCCGCCGGGACGCGGTTCCCCGGCCCGGTCTGCGACACAACACCCTGGCCCCGTT
>NZ_JAUQTX010000307.1:0-6769 GCF_059803775.1 Azospirillum sp. UFLA03-27
CCCCTCACCGGCCGCATTCTCTTCAACCGGAGAGAATCACGACCGGCAGGCCGGGCATAGCCTTTTTCCGCAGCCTGCTAGATCGGCCTGTTCGGGGGGATGTATCCGATGGCCGAGTGGGGCGCGTTGGCGATTGTAGTAGGTTTCGATGTAGGCGAACACCTCCCGGCGGGCCTGGTCGCGGGTTTCGAACCGAGTGCGGTGCACCAACTCGACCTTGAGGGTGTGGAAGAAGCTCTCCATGGGAGCATTGTCGTAGCAGCAGCCCTTGCGCGACATAGACTGCCGCATCCCGGCCGCCTGCAACAGGTCGCCGTAGTCCCGGGAGGCATACTGACTTCCGCGATCGGAATGCTGGATGAGGCCCACAGCTGGCCGTTGGCGTTGGAAGGCCATGACCAGGGCCGAAGTGGCGAGTTCGGCGCGCATATGGTCGCGCATCGCCCATCCAACGATCTTCCGGGTTGCTAAGTCGAGGATAGCCGCCAGATACAGCCTGCCTTCAGCGGTGGGCAGGTAGGTAATGTCGGCAAGCCAGACCCGGTTGGGCTTGGTCACCTGGAAGGCTTGGCCCAGCAGATCGGGAGCGACTGGCAGGCCATGGCGGCTGTCGGTCGTGACGGGCCGGAACCGGCGTGCGGCTGCGCCCCGGATGCCGTGCCGGCGCATCAGACGCGCCACCCGGCCCCGGCTGGCGGCGCCGCCCTCCGCTCGGAGGGCGGCATGCACGCGCGGGCTGCCATAGCGGCCATGGTGGCGACCATGAACGCGTCGGACCTCGACCAGAAGCTGTCGGTTGGCGGCGGCCCGCTGGCTTTCCGGCCGCCCACGCCACGCGTAGTAACCGCTGGCGGACACCCCGAGCACCGAGCACATAAGCCGGGTCAGGAACTCGTCCCGGTGGTCTTCAATGAAGCGGAACCTCATCTCGGTGCTTCCGAGAAGATGCTGATGGCCTTCCTAAGAAACTCCAACAGGTTCGGTGCCAGCCTCCTGCAGGACGCCCAGTGACTTGGCGCGACGCTGAAGGTTGGTGAGCACCCGGTTCCGATAGCGTTCCTCGTAGTAAGCGGCGCCGGGATCGACGTAGTCCATGCCGTGGCGCAGGGCGTTGTAGAACAGCACCGCGATCTTCCGCGCCGTCGCGGTGACCGCCTTGGCCTTGCCGGCGCGGGCCGACAGGCGCCGATAGAAGGCGCCCAGGGCGGTCTCGGTCCGACTCACCGTGGTCGCGGCGAGGCGCAGCAGCGCCGCCGCCCGGCTGCCCGAACGCCGGGTCCGCGCCGACAGCACCTTGCCTCCAGAGATCTTGTTGCTCGGCGCCAGACACAGCCAGGAGGTAAAGTGCTTGGCGCTCGGCCACGCCGACAGGTCGGTGCCGCACTCCCCCACCAGCTTGAGCGCCAGGGAGGGGCCGAGCCCGTGGATCTGGGTGAGGTCCACGCCGAGGATTGCGTGCAACGCGACGCGGGCGTCGAAAGCCGGCGCATTGGGCTGCTTGGTCGCATGCCGCGCGGAAGGCAGCTTGCCGACCGGCTTGGCCGCCGCGGCCCGGAGCCGTTTGAGCACCGCCTCGATGCGGGTATCGCAGGCTGCGACCTTGTCCTGGTAGAGGTCGTAGAGTTCGAGCGACTGGGCCAGGGCGAAGACGTGCTCCTCGCGGTCGTTGCCAACCAGAGCCGCGCGGTTCGTCCCTTCCGAGGCCCGGCAGCGCGGATCACGGTATCCGGCCAGCACGTCAGGGTCGCGCTCACCGGCCACGATGGCCCGGATGATCCTCATGCCCGTGACGCCGGTGACGTCGGCCACCACGTGGTGGAGCTGTAGGTTCATCTGGGTCAGCGCCTTCTGCATGTGCTGGATGTGGGCGGCGTCGTAGTCGAGCAACCGCTCGCGGTGGCGCAGGAAGGCACGCAGGGCGGCGATCTCGCCGGTTGGCCGGAAGCTGCCTCGCAGCAGGCCGTACTCATGCAGGCGACGCAGCCACTGGGCGTCGCTCACGTCGGTCTTGCGCCCGGGAACGTGTTTGGCATCGCGGGCGTTGACCAGCACGACCTCGAAGCCGCGCTGCTCGAGGATCTCGAACACGGGGATCCAGTAGACGCTGGTGGATTCCATGGCCACGGTGCGGACGCCGCAGCGTTCGAACCAATCGGCGAGGCGGTGCAGGTCGCCGGTGAAGGTGCCGAACGAGCGCACCGGTTCGGGGTCGCAGTCGGGCGGCACGGCGGCCATGTGCATGGTGGCGCCGATGTCGATCGCCGCCGCATGGGGGTGGATCGGGGCCATGTCCCGCGCCTTGCGGGACCGCTTCGTTCGCGCCATCGTGCGTCCTCCTGCTCGTCGGGCCAAGGAGGGGCTGGGGCATGCGAAGTCATCAATTTCCCAACCGGGATCACCGCGCAGGCGTCACCACTCTCAAGTCCGCACCGCCCCATGGGCCACGTTTTTTGACGGGGTCTTGCGCCTCCAAAAACCAGACGGCCGCTCCCCTCCGCTGCCCATCATAGCGCGGCCCGTTTCTCCGCCCGCAGGCGGACTGAAGGCCCGCGATCGTTTTTTAAAATGTCGCGTTCCTGTCGGGTGCGCTCCAACTCGCGTCGCAGCCTCGCGATCTCCGCCGTCTGCTCATCCGGCTTGGCCGGCATGGCCGTGTCGGATACGGCAGGGGCACCAGACCGTGAGCGAGGCGGGTGGCCTTGGGCTACCCGCCGCCAGTTCCGCAGCACCGAAGCCTGCAGGCCTAACTCCCGCGCCACATGCTCCAGCGGCCGGCCGCTCCCTTCCAGCAGGGCAACAGCCTCACGCTTGAACTCGTCAGTGAAGGATCGCCTTGTCTTTGTCATCAGACACCTTCCCGCTCCACTCGGAGCTTAGCTGAGGTGTCCTCCGAACCGGGGAAAGATCATCTTGCTGCTGATCGACGCCGAAGGCGCGCTCGACCAGTTGACTGCTGCGACCAGGAGGAGGCGCCGGCATGCCGGGCTGAAGGAACAGCGTGCCGGCCGGGCCGATGCTGACCAGCGTGATCTGGATCGGTGCCGACGGCGTCCGGGCGCAGGCCCCGACGTGGACGAACTGGTTGTCGCGGTGGCGATTGAGGAGCCTGCCGGGCCGGCACTGGACGTCTCGTTGATCGGCGCCGTTCCGCCAGCGAGCGGATCGACCTGGGCGGCGCCGACAGCACGCATTCGGCGCAGGACCTGGAGGACGCCGAGGCCGACCAGCTGGGTCCCGTCCAGAAATGGCTCTGTTAGGCGCTCTTACTGCCTGCGCCGAGGTGCATACGGCCCCTGAGGTTCCGTCAGTACTGTCAGCACCTCTTTATCCTGTCGGTGCGCCCAATGTCGCCACGCGCGGCGCTTATTCTTGGGCCAGTCGATCACTAAGCGCCCGATGAGATCAGCCAACGCCTCGCTGGGATGCAGCATCGCCGGGTCGTAACGGATGTACCCCGCGGCATGCGCGTCGATGTACAGAAGTTCGTCGCGGTCGCCTAGCCCACACGGGCGGGGCAGCCCAACCACCTCCCACACGCCGATGAACAGCGTAACGTTCTGCTCTTCTCTAGGCAGGCCCGGCACACGCTCGGTCAGGCCGGCCACGGGCGTCTTGATAAACTTCAGTAGGTAGCGCGCCGCCTCATACCGTGGCCCAGCCTCGGGATTTTGGGTGCGGTAGTAGCTCTCGAACCGGGGGTCTGAGTAACGCCAGGCATCGAACATTACGCGATCGCCGACACGGTCTTCATCCGCGTGCCGGACCAGCAGCGTCCCTCCATCCTGCAGGGGCAGGTTCGCCTCGGAGATGTAGTCGCTCAGCAACGGCATCGGGCGTCCCCTTGGCGGTTCGCACCGGCTCGAAGGATCAAAGCTCGGGCTATTCTTGAAACGGACGCCGGCAACGACGGGTTCCCTGTCGCCGCCCGCTTCCTGCCTCATCGGCGCTTGCCCGGTTTCTGGAAGACACTGGGGATGCGCTGGGGAAGCCCGTCGGAAAAGTGTGGCACCGTTGAACTCCGGTCTGCTCGTCCAGTCCCGTCATCCCGCGCCGTTGGCGCCACCCATCGACACGCCTTCGGGCTGCAGTTCCAAAACACTGATGAATGATCCGGGCTAGGGGCGTTTAAGGGCGATTGTGCACGTGTCGCCGCAAATTGAAGGCTTGCACTTTCTATTACGTTGGAGGCGCGGCACTCACATTACTGTTGATCGATCCTTCAATATGCCAGAAGACCATTCGAATGGGCGGGCTGGAGCGGAAGATCTCAGGATTTGCGCAAATCTGTGCGGAAATTCTCACTTTATAGGGGCTTTCAGTCGCGACTTATGTTGTCAGGCCGTCCTTGAAATGCCTACCGTGCCTCACTCGGATATCTCAGTTTATGCGCAAACCCACACCGGAAATCGGCGGCGCCGGCACGCAGGGCGTGTCTCCTCCGTTCCGGGTGACGGCCGGCGGCGCCGCGGCGCCGGACAGGAGTTCGTCGATGCCGACTCCCTTCGCGATGGCGATGCCGGGCGCCATCATCAGAGGCACCCAGATCACCGCGGACAGCAGGTTGGCGGTCTGGAAGCTGTGGTGCGGCATCGCCATCATCCCGGCAGTGATCGGCACCACCGGCCGCAGCGGACCGAGGAAGCGGGCAAAGAAGACGCTCTTGCCGCCGTGGCGCAGGAAGAAGCGGCTGCCCCGCGCCAGAAGCTCGGGCCGCTGGCGGAACGGCCAGACGACCGGGACCCGATCGCCGAACACCCGGCCGAGCCAGTAGGACACGGCGTCGCCCAGCACCGCGCCCAGCGCGAGGGCGATGTAGACCTGCCAGAAGCCGAGGGCACCGGAGGCGACCAGCGCGCCTCCCGCGGCGATCAGCACCACGCCCGGCACCACGAACCCGACGAAGGCCAGGGACTCCGCGAAGGCGCACAGGAAGAAGATCACCTCCGCCCAGGAGGCATTCGCTTCGATGAAGGCGCTCCAACGCTCCATGCCGTCGATCAGCATGTTCCTTGCTGCGTCGTTCATTCAGGTTCCCTGTGAGGCGGCTCGTTGGAGCGGACTGTGCCACAGATCGACAGCGCCGTGCAGATCGATGGAAACCCCATCCCGCCTCATCGCACAGGGATCAGGGCACGGCCTGAAGCCACTCGGCCAGCATCTTTTGCCCGGCCTCGCGCAATTCCGGGCCGATCCGAGCCGCTTGACCGCGCAGCACGCGCGGGTCGATGCCAGCCCCGGCCAGTTCGGCGGCATGGCCCGTCAGCCATCGCTCGATGCCGACGGCCACATCGACCTCCGGATGGAATTGCAGGGCCAGCGTGTGGCAGCCAACCGAAAACCCCTGGGTTGCGCAGAGCGGCGTCGACGCCAAGCTCTCCGCCCCGTCGGGGATCTGGAAGGCGTCCCCGTGCCAGTGAAGCACCGGAACGCCCTCCAGATGTCGAAGCGGCCCGTCCCGACCGGCATCGGTCAGCGTGAGCGGCCCGAATCCGATTTCCTTGTGGCCCATGGGGCGCACCGCCGCGCCGAGCGCCTTGGCGATCTGCTGCGCCCCGAGGCAGATGCCGAGCGTCGGACGCCCCGCGGCCAGCCTTGCCGCCAGGAGCGAGGATTCCTCGGCGAGATAGGGATAGGCGGCGCTTTCATAGACCCCGACGGGACCGCCGAGGACGATCAGCAAATCCGGCTCCAGCGGATCGAGCGTCGCGAACGGCGCCGCGTCGAGATCATGATAGCGGACCGAATAGCCGGCATCCGACAGCACCGCGCCGAAGATGCCTAGGTCTTCAAAATGGACGTGCCGGATCGCCAGTGCCGTTTTGTGCATGGGTCGCCTCCCGCTCCCGCGCCGGGAACGTCGTGGATTGGTCGGCTCTCGAATATCAGACGAATGGTTCGCTGCGCCCAGCCATTTCCCCGCAATGGTCCAGACCAATTCTCCTTGTCCCCGAGGCCCGCCGAATTTACGGCGTCGTCGCCGTGCGAAGCGCCTTCTCCAGCTTTCTGACCGCGGTCTCGATTTCGAACGGCGTGTAGGCCGCGAAGCCCATCAGGAAGCCCGCCTTGCCGTCGCCGGCGGCGTGCAGCGCCGACAGGCCGAGCAGTTCGATGCCGGCCCGCCGCGCCGCATCGACGGCGGTGCGCTCGGCAAGGCCGCCGGTCAGCAGGCAGGGCATCTGCAGACCGCCGATAGGAACCTGCGGTTCGACGAAGTCCGACAGGTGCTTGGCAACGAGGCCCGCCAGCGCGTCGAGGCGCTCGGCGTAGACGCCGCGCATGGTCCGGACATGCGCCCCGAAATGCCCGCCCTCCATGAAGCGGGCCAGCGTGAGCTGGGCCATCGGCGCCGTGTGCCCGTCCAGCAAGGTGCGCGCGACGGTCATCGGCTTCACGAGCTGGGGTGGCAGCACGGCGTAGCCGATCCGCAGCCCGGGAAAGAGCGATTTGGTGAAGGTGCCGATGTAGATGGTGCGGCCATGGGGATCGAGCCCCTGCACGCAGGCGGTGGGCTTGCCCGCGTAGCGGAACTCGCTGTCGTAGTCGTCCTCGATGATCCAGGCCCGATGCCGGGCCGCCCACTCGATCAGGGCCAGACGGCGGTCCAGCGCCAGCGTCGCGCCGGTCGGGAACTGGTGGGACGGCGTCAGGAACACCGCCTTCGCCCGCTGCGGCTCGGCCAGGATGTGATCGACGACGATGCCCTGCCGATCGACGCGGACCGGAACGCAGTCCAACCCCGCCGCCTCGAACGCCTTGCGCGCCCCGTAAT
>NZ_JAUQTX010000308.1:0-6615 GCF_059803775.1 Azospirillum sp. UFLA03-27
GTTATAGTCTCGTGGGCTCGGAGATGTGTATAAGAGACAGATCCAGGGTTGCAGCGAATCGCCCGCTCCCAGGCCGCCAGCGCCGCGTCGGGACGGCCGAGCGATTCCAGGGCTGCGGCCAGCGCCGCGTGGCCGCCGTACAACTCCGGGCTGAGCCGCAGCGCTCGCCGGGCGTGCTCCGCCGCGCCCGGCGCGTCGCCGAGGGCCAGCGCGGCCTCCGCACAGTCCGCGTTGAGTTCGGGCCGCATCGGGTCCAGCCGGAGCGCGCGCTCCAGCACCCGTGCCCCCTGCCGGTCCTGCCCGAGCCGCCGGTTCGTGCGGCCCAGCAGGTGCTGGGCGTTGATGAGGCCCGGCTGGAGCGCCAGGGCGCGGCGCAGCCGGGGGGCAGCCTGGGCATGGGCGTCGGCGTCGACCAGCATGGAGCCGAGATTGCACCACGCGGCGGCCGCGCCGGGATGAAGGCATGTCACGGCCCGGAAGGCCGTCAGCGCAAGCCGGTCCCGCCGAAGCCGGTGCGCGAGCAACCCCAACTCGAACCAGGCTTCGGTGCGGCCGGGGTCCTCGGCGGCGGCGCGGGTCAGCGCGGCCACGGCGCGGTCGGGCTGCCCGGCCTGGATGGCCTCCTTCGCCACAGCGAGGAGGTCGATGGCGCGCGGGGCGTCCCACGTTTCCGAAGGGGCCGTTGCCGGGGCCGGGAGCGGACCCTCGGGTTCTGCCCTCAGGAACGGCGGTCCGCTCCAGCGGCCGTCGCGCAGAAGCGCGTCTCTCCTGGCTTTCAGCGCGTGGAGGCGGCGCTGGGTCAGGATCTCGATCGCGACGAAACGGGGGGCGGACGTGACCTGTTCCGTCGGCTTGGCGCCGCTGGTCATCGTCTGGCGCTGCCGCGCCAGGGCGTTGTCCGCCCGCATCGTGTAATGGACCGTCTTCTCCGCGATCCGGACTCCGCCGAACATGCTGTGGAGCGCCCGGCCGTAGGCCACGTCGTCGGCCACGGCCGGGTGGAACGGCGCCTCCTCCGGGAAGCCGCCGATCAGGTCGTGGCAGACGCGCCGGACGCAGAGGTTGCACGGGTAGCTCAGCTCCGACGCCTCACGCCACGCAGGGGTAATCTCATGGTCGATGCTGTCGAACTGCATCCCGGTGCGAACGAACCCGGCGTCGGGGGTGTGGTCCAGCGCCGTCGCCGTCAGCACGAAATGCCGCTCGAAGAAGTAATCGTCGGCGTCGAGGAACCAGATGTACCGGCCAAGCCCCGCGGCGGCGCCGATGTTGCGCGACCGGCCCGCTCCCTGGTTGCGGTTGTTCGCGATCAGCGCGACGCTCTGCTCCGGATGAGCCCGCGCCCAGCGCAGGACCCGCGACGCCGTCTCGTCGGGGGAGGCATCGTCGACGACGCAGATATGGACCTGCGCCCGTGGGTCCCGTAGCGTCTCGCGGTAGACGCGGGCCGCGGCGGCGACGCTGCCGAGCGCCCGCTCGATGGTGTCCTCCATCCGATGCGCGGGGATCACCACGGTGCCGAGAAAATCGGTATCGGCCTTGAGGCGCGCGATCCCCCGCAGGGCGATTCCCGGTCCGCAATCCCCGGAGCCTGCGACCGCGTGCAGCTGTTCCGCCTCCGCATCTCGGCCCTGGACCAGGCGCACGACACCCAGGGCACGGGCGAGGTCGCCCTGTGGCGGGATGAGGCGCGCCAAGGGCTCCAGCAACGCAGCCGCCTCGTCGGCCGCCCCGTCCTGCACGCGCACCAAGGCCCGGCTGGTGGCGAGCCTCAGGGGCTCGCCGATCTGCCGGCTGAGCGTTTCGAGGTCGCCGTGCAGGCGGGCGGCCCGGACGAACAGCGTGATCGCCCGCAGGTCGTCGCCCGCCGCTCGGGCGGCGAGCGCCGCGTGCTGCCACGCCACCGCATCGGCCGGATCGACCGAGAGCGCCGGCCGGTGTAATGGGGAGCCTTCGGAATCCTTGATATCCCGCGCCATTCCTAGGCCACCGCCGCCACGAAGGTCTCGGCGAAAGCGCGCCACGTCCGCCCGCCGCGCAGGAAGGCCCGCGCCGTGTCGGCACGGGCGCGGGCGGCGGCGCGGTCGGTGTAGAGGCTTTCGAGATGGGCGACCACCTCCTCGACGGACGATTCTCCCCAGCCGCGGCGCCGGCCACCTTGACCTGATTCGGGATCGGTGACGGGGTCCTGCCGGAGCAGCGGCAGGCAATTGCCGTCGCGGATCAGGTCGAGATGACCGGTGTTGGCCGACAGGATGACCGGCACGCCACAGGCCATCGCTTCCATGGCGACGAGGTTGGTCGCCCCTTCGCAGCGGTTGGGAAAGAGGGCGGCGTGGCAGTCCGCCAGGATCGCGGCGATCTGGCCGCGCCCGAGAAAGCCCATGTCGACGAAGCCCTCCGGGGGCACGCCGCAGTCCATCGCCCATTCCACGATGCGCAGCTTGCCATTGTCGCCAACGGTGGGGGCGGAGGGCACCAGCGGGGATTCGGCGATGTCGGCGGAGGTGTGCGGCCAGGGGTTGTGCCACGCGGTGACCAGCAGCGCGTCGGGATGGCGTTCATGGAACCGGCGGAAGGCGGCGAGCACGATGTCCTGCCCCTTGCGGAACTCCACCTTCCCGCCCGAGAAGACGACGAAGCGGTCGCCGAAGCGTCGGGACGGCGGAACCGGCGCCAGCTCGTCCGGGTCCACGCCCTGGAAGGCACAGCCGACGTCGGTGATGCCCTGCTCGGCCAGCAGCGCCCGGTTGTACTCGGAATGGACCACGAGCTTGTCGTAGCTCCGCGCGCGGCGCAGCGTGTCCTCGTCGAACCGGGTGTCCTCGAAGGCGATGACCCCGACGTTGCGGCTGCCGCGGAACCGGGCGGAGAGCGGCCCGGCGACGAAGCCGTTGCCGAGCGCGTGCAGGACGGTGCAGTCGTTGAGGCCGAGCATCCGGTTGCCCGACCGCTCGGCGATGGCGGTGATCTGCCGATGGCCGTCCAGCAGGGCTTCCAGCTTTTTCCGGTTCTCCGGCCGCAGGGTGGACAGAAGCGGCTTTTCCAGCAGGAGCGGCGGCCGCCCCCGGTCGATCAGGTGCAGCGCCGTGTGGACACCGACCAGACCCCAGCCGTGGATCTCCGAAAGCTGCCACGTCAGTGCCAGATTCTGTTCCGCGCACGGCTTCCCGACGCCCTCCGCCGCCAACTCCGTCACGCGCCGCACATCCTTTTTGCCCATGGCCTTGGATGGTAGGATAGCAGAACGCGGGCGCCGATCCACAGCGTGAGCCGCTGTTCAGCGCCAGCCAGCCAGCCCGAGCCAGCATGACCGTCAAGATCGCCTTTCTCGACCCGGCGGGTGGGGACTACACGCCGGACACGCCACGCCTGCACCCGCTCGGCGGTTCGCAATCGGCCCTGTGCTACCTCGCGGAGGCGCTGGCCGCCGCCGGGCTTGAGGTCACGCTGGTCAACGGCACCCGGACGCCCGGTCTGGTGCGCGGGGTGCGCTGCCTTCCCGCCGGAGCGGTGTCCTGGGAGGGTATGCGCGTCTTCGACGTCGTGGTGCTGCTCAACGGCTGCCCGACGGAGGCGTTGACCCGGCTGCGCGCGACCCTCGACGGTGGGCGGAAGCTGATCCTGTGGATGCAGCACGCCATCGACCAGCCCGCCGCCCAATGCCTTGCGGAGCCCCAGGCACGCGCCTGCTGGGACGGCTACGCCTTCGTCAGCCGCTGGCAGATGGACGGCTATCTTACTGCCTTCGGCCTCGACCGTCGGCTCTGCCGGATCCTCCGCAACGGCATCGCGCCGGCCTTTTCCGGCCTGTTCCCGCCGGGGGCCGACATCAGGGCGGTGAAGCCCTGGCCGCCGGTCCTGGCCTACACCAGCACGCCCTTCCGCGGCCTCGACGTGCTGCTCGACAGCGTTTCCCGTCTGCGGGCAGCGATTCCCGGAACCACCGTCCGGGTGTTCTCCAGCCTGGACGGCTATCAGGTCCCCGCCGAACGGGACCCCTACGGCGCCCTCTACCGGCGCTGCCGCGAGACCGAGGGCGTGGACTATGTGGGGGCGGTCTCCCAAGGTGCTCTGGCCGAGGCGTTGCGCGGCGCGACCGGCCTCGCCTACCCGAACCGCTTCGCCGAGACCTCCTGCATCGCCGTCATGGAGGCGCTGGCCGCCGGCTGCCTCGTCCTGTCCAGCGCGCTGGCGGCGTTGCCGGAAACCACGGCCGGCTTCGCCCGGCTGATCCCGGTTCCGGAGGACCCGGCGGAACACGCCGTCCGCTTCGCCGAGACCGCCCGGACGGCCCTGCTCCAGTGGCGCGACGAGGGCGCGACCACCGCCCGCCGGCTTCGCGAACAGGTCGATCACGTCACCACCGAAATGAGCTGGACCGGACGGGCCGGGGACTGGCTGGCGTGGTTCGACGAGCTGAGAGGCGACCGGAGGGCCGCCGCGGACATGGCAACGTCGGCCGTCACCGCCAGTCTGGCCGACGCGCAGCAGCGCCTGCTGGACGCGCTGGGCGCCCACCTGAACGCCCGCCCCCCGGCCAAAGAGGAGCAGGCTTGGCGGGCGGAGGCACGGGCGCTGATCGCGCTGATCGAGGGTTCGCTGCGGCTCGACCACAACACGGAGGAGAACCGGTCGGCCGTCTGGACGACGCTGCGCGGGTTCGACGCCTGGTTCGCCTACGTCACGACGCTGACGGATACGCCGCCGCCCGCGGCCCCGCCACCCGGCGGGCGGCGGATCTACGATTGCTTCCAGTTCCACAACGAGCTGGACCTTTTGGAGGTGCGGCTGGCCGAGCTGGACGCGGTGGTCGACCGCTTCGTCCTGGTCGAGGCGACGTTCACCCACGCCGGCGATCCCAAGCCCCTCCATTACGCGGAGAACCGCGCGCGCTTCGCGGCCTACGCCGACAAGATCATCCACGTCGTCGTCAATGACGATCCCGGCGGCTTCGCGTGGCAGCGCGAGGCCCACCAGCGCGACGCGATCACCCGCGGTCTCGACGGCTGCGACCCGACGGACATGATCGTCGTCTCGGACGTCGACGAAATCCTCCGGCCCTGGGTGATGGAGCGGCTGCGCCGGGAGCCGGACGACGGCCGCTCCCTGTTCGCGCCGCACCTCGACATCTTTCTCTATTTCCTCGACCTCAAATCGCCCGATCCCTGGGTGTCGGTGGCCGCCGCGCCGTGGGAGTTGATCCGCCGGATCGGCGCCAACCGCGCCCGCTACCTGACCAAGCTGGGGCATGGGCGGGTCGTCCCGGACGCCGGCTGGCACTTCACCTGGATGGGCGGGATCGAGCGCTTCCGCGCCAAGCTGCAGGCCTTTGCCCATCGCGAGATGATCGCAGCCTTCGATCAGGACCCGGCGGCGAACCGCGAACGGCTGGACCGCTTCTACGCCACCGGGCGCTTCGACGGCGGTGCCGTTCCCGGCATGTGGACGTCCCTGGCGCCTGTCCCCATCGACGCCGGCTTCCCCCGGCTGATCCACGAGCGGATCGAGCATTTCCGCGCGCTCGGCTGGATCTCGCCGGACACCGGCCCGCCGGTCCCGGAGGAGCCGATCGCGGACTCCGGGTCGGAGCATCGTCGTGCCGTGGTCCTCGACCCCGCCTCCATCGACGCCTTCCATGCCCTGGCGATGGAGCGGCTCGGCCGCAACGCGCCGGAGGAGGCCGACGGACCGCTGCGCCGCTGCGTCGTCCTCGATCCCTTCGGCACCTTCCACCGCTTCCATCTCGCCCACGCGCTGCTGATGCGCCAACGCTACGGCGAGGCGGAGGGCGTGCTGCGGGAGCTGGTGCGCCTCGCCCCCGACGACCATCGCGCCCGCGCCAACCTGGGCATCGCGCTCAAGAATATGGGCCGCCACGACGAGGCGGTCGGCGCCGGACGCCGGGCGCTGGCGCTGGCCCCAGCCGAACCCGGCGTGCTCAGCAACCTGGGGCTTGCCCTTTCCCTGCGGACCGGTGGGGACGAGGAGGCGGCCCGCGCGCTGCATTGGGCGGTGACGATCGACCCGGACTTCACCTCGGCGCGGCTGAACCTCGGGCTGGTGTTCAGCAAGCTGCGGCGCATGGGGGACGCGGAGGCCCAATGCCGACGCCTCCTCGACCGCGATCCCGACAACGCCGAGGCGCACACCCTGCTGGGCACCTGTCTGCTGCTGCGCGGCGAGCTGGAGGCGGGGTTCCGTGAATACGAGTGGCGCACCCGGCTGGCCGACCGTCACGTCACGCCGCGCGGCTTGCCGACTCCGGTGTGGGAGGGTGGAAACCCGGACGGCCTTACGATCTTGCTGCACGACGAGCAGGGGCTCGGCGACGGCATCCAGTTCGCCCGCTACGCACCCCTGCTGCGCCGCCGGGGCGCCCGCGTGATCGTCGAGTGCGACGACCGGCTCGTCCGCCTGTTCGCCACGCTCCCCGGTGTGGACGCCGTCGTCGGACGGTCCGACTCGCCGCCGCCGCACGACGCCCACGCCGCTCTGCTCAGCCTGCCGCACCGCCTCGGCACCACGCTGGCGACCGTTCCGGCCGAGATTCCCTACCTGCGCGCCGAACCGGCGCTGGTGACGCGCTGGGCGACGCGCCTGGGGCCGCGGACG
>NZ_JAUQTX010000309.1:0-6639 GCF_059803775.1 Azospirillum sp. UFLA03-27
ATCGCCATGCAGTACGGCATGGACCCGGTGCAGTTCGGCATCGTCATGCTGATCAACTGCGCGCTCGGCCTCAACACGCCGCCGGTCGGCACCACCCAGTTCATCGGCTGCGCCATCGGCGAGATCTCCGTCGGGCAGGTCATGCGCTCCATCCTCCCCTTCTACGGCGCGCTGTTCGTCACCCTTCTCCTCGTCACCTACGTCCCCGCCTTCTCACTCTGGCTCCCCCACCTCCTCATGCGCTGAGGCGATCTCCGCAGGGTCATGAAAAAAGGGCCGCGCCGGCATACCCGGCGCAGCCCTTTTCATGTCGGCTTTCGGCGGATCAGCCGGCTTCGGCGTTCGACGAGTTCTGCCAAAGGTTCAGCCCGCCATCGACGGCGTGGCGGTCGATCTCGGCGAGTTCCTCCGGCGTGAAGGCGGTGTTCTTCAGCGCGTCGAGCGAGTTGTCGAGCTGCTCGACGTTGCGGGCGCCGACCAGGGCGGAGGTCACCCGCGGGTCGCGCAGCACCCAGGCGATGGCCATCTGGGCCAGCGTCTGGCCGCGCCGCGTGGCGATGGCGTCCAGGGCGCGCACGCGCTCCAGATTCTCCGGCGACAGGAAATGCGCCTTCAGCGTGCCGCCCTTGGCAGCGCGGGCGTCGGTGGGCTGGCCGTTCAGATACTTGGTGGTCAGCATGCCCTGGGCCAGCGGCGAGAAGGCGATGCAGCCGATCCCGGTCTCCTCCAGCGCGTCGAGCAGACCGCCCTCGATCCAACGGTTCAGCATCGAGTAGGACGGCTGGTGGATCAGGCAGGGCGTGCCGAGATCCTTGAGGATCGCCGCCGCCCGCCGCGTCATCTCCGGCGAGTAGGAGGAGATGCCCACATAGAGCGCCTTGCCCTGCCGCACGGCGTGGTCGAGCGCCCCCATCGTCTCCTCCAGCGGGGTGCGCGGATCGACGCGGTGCGAGTAGAAGATGTCCACATAGTCGAGCCCCATCCGCTTGAGGCTCTGGTCCAGGCTGGCCGTCAGATACTTGCGCGAGCCCCAGCTTCCGTAGGGGCCGGGCCACATGTCGTAGCCGGCCTTGGTGGAGACGATCAGCTCGTCGCGGTGGGCCTTGAAGTCGGTCGCCAGGACGCGCCCGAAATTCTCCTCCGCCGAGCCCGGCGGTGGGCCGTAATTGTTGGCGAGGTCGAAATGGGTGATGCCGCGATCGAAGGCCCGGCGCAGCACGGCGCGCCCGGTCTCGAACACGTCGGTGCCGCCGAAATTCTGCCACAGCCCCAGCGAAATGGCCGGCAGGTCGAGCCCGCTCCGCCCGCTGCGGCGGTAGGTCATGGCGGTGTAGCGGGCCGGATCGGCGCGGTAGAGCGATTGCATCGCGGTCTCCTGGCTGTCTTGCGCGGTGTTGGGAGGAACGTGACTGATATATTAGAAATCAGCCACGGTCCAAAGCCAAGAGCGCAGAGCAGCCTTCAGACCGGCTCGGCCTCGTCTTCCGAGGGGGCGGTGAAGTAGAGCGGGTTGGCCTTCTGCGCGTCGGCGATGGTGACCTGGAGATAGTCCAGATGCAGGTCGATGGCCTTCGCCGCCGCCTCCGGGTCGTTGTTGGCGATGGCCTCGATGATGACCGAATGCTCGGCGATCACGTCCGGGACGCGGCCGAGCACCGGCAGGGTCAGCAGCCGGTAACGGTCCACCTGCACCTTCACCTGCTGCGTCAGGTTCCAGAATCCCGGATAGCCGGCGGTTTCCGCCAGCAGCGCGTGGAAGGTTTCGTCGGCCTGGTGGAAGCCTTCGAAATTCTGGGCGGCCTCCATCTCGCGCTGGAGTTCCAGGTTGGCGCGCAGCTTGGCGATCTGGCTGCGGGTGGCGCGTTTGGCGGCGTAGCGGACGGTCGCCTCCTCCAGCGCCTTGCGGATGGCGATGGCTTCGGGCAGGGCGCCCAGCGGGATGCGGGAGACGAAGGTGCCCGATTGCGGAAAGATCTCGATCAGCCCCTCGTCCGCCAGACGCAGAACGGCCTCGCGCACCGGGGTGCGGCTGACGCCGTAATCCTGGGCGATCACCTTCTCGGCGACCGGCTCGCCCGGCTTGCGGCGGAGCGAGACGATCTCGTTGCGCAGGTCGCGGTAGATCGTCGCGGCCACGGTGGTGCCGCGCTGGGCCGGGCGGGCGACCGCCGCCGCCGTGCGGCGCCGGGTCCGCGTCTTGACGCCCTCAGCCTGTTCGGAATCCGCCGTCGATGTCTGCGCCGCCTTTTTCAACACCCGCTCCTGCCAGGAAGATTCAAGGGCGCCGGTGCTCCGGGATGCCGGCGCCGAACCCGCTGGTTCAAGCCGCAGACGGTCCGCCCTTCATCGCAATATACTAATACCCGGCGGGGTGGGTCAAACGCCTTCACCCCGCGCGGCGCCCCGGTTCCGCGCCAGTTTGTCCCACCGGGAAGCGCGTTGCGCCACTCGTCAGTATACTAGTATATTGAATGAAGCTCCACCGCGGAGCGCACAGCCGCAAGGACCGTCACCGTGGACCGCAAACGCATCGCCCTGGTCGCCCACGACGCCCGCAAGCCCGACCTGATCGGCTGGCTCGGCGCCAACATCCACGCGCTGGAGGGGAACGTCTTCTGGTCCACCGGCACCACCGGCCGGCTGGTCCGGGAGGCCCATCCCCAGCTGGACATCACCTCGCTGAAAAGCGGTCCGCTGGGCGGCGACCAGCAGATCGGCGCGATGATCGCGGAGGGCCGGATCGACCTTCTCGTCTTCTTCGTCGACCCGATGACCGCCCAGCCCCACGATGTGGACGTGAAGGCGCTGACCCGCCTCGCCACGCTCTACAACATCCCGATGGCCTGCAACGAGGCGACCGCCGACATGGTGATCTCCTCCCCCCTCTTCACCAGCGGGTACCGCCCGCGGGCCGTGGACTTCGCCGCCCACGATTCGCGCCGCCTCTGACCGGCCTTAATTGAACCGGCCCCTCTTGAATTGCGCGTCTTGCCGACAGAATTGTGGGCGGGACGCACAAAGTCCTTGCATCCGGAACTGATATATTAATATATTCCGACATGCGGGGCACGACCGGCGCAGCGCCACGCGCCACACCCGAACCACCCATTCAAATGGGCACCGGACCCCCGTCCGGCATCCCTCATTCCGGAGATGAACGATGCTCCACCCCGACCGCCTCTTCCCCAGCGATCCCACGCAGCGCGACATCGCGCGCCGGCTGTACGCGGAGGTGGGCCACCTGCCGATCATCAGCCCGCACGGCCACACGGACCCGTCCTGGTTCGCCAAGAACGAGGCGTTCCCGAACCCAGCGTCGCTGTTCGTGGTGCCCGACCATTACGCCTTCCGCATGCTCTACAGCCAGGGCGTGACGTTGGAGAGCCTGGGCGTGCCGCGCAGGGACGGCGGGGTGGTGGAGAGCGATCCGCGCAAGATCTGGCGCCAGCTCGCCCAGAACTGGCACCTGTTCCGCGGCACCCCGACGCGCATGTGGCTGGACCATGCCTTCGAGACGGTGTTCGGCGTGACGGAGCGGCTGAGCGGGGCCAGCGCCGACCGCATCTTCGACCAGATCGACGCCTGCCTGCAGAAGCCGGAATTCCTGCCGCGCGCCCTGTTCGAGCGCTTCAACATCGAGCTGCTGGCGACCACCGAGTCCCCGCTCGACACGCTGGAGCATCATCGCGCCATCCGCGAGAGCGGCTGGAAGGGCCGCGTCATCACCGCCTTCCGCCCGGACCCGGTCGTTGATCCGGAGTTCGAGGGCTTCCAGGCCAACGTCGAGACGTTGGGCACGCTGTCCGGTGAGAACACCGGGACCTGGGCCGGCTACCTCGCCGCCCTGCGCAACCGCCGCCAGTATTTCAAGGAGGTCGGCGGCGCCACCTCGACCGACCACGGCCACGCCACCGCGACCACCGCCGACCTGTCCGACGCCGACGCCGAGCGGCTGTTCGAGAAGGCGCTGCGCGGCACCATCACGGCGGCCGAGGCGGAGATCTTCCGCGGCCAGATGCTGACCGAGATGGCCAAGATGAGCCTGGACGACGGGCTGGTCATGCAGATCCACCCCGGCAGCTTCCGCAACCACAATCCGGGCGTCTTCGAGCGCTTCGGCCGCGACAAGGGCGCCGACATCCCGACCGGCACCGAGTATGTGCGGGCGCTGAAGCCGCTGCTCGACCGCGTCGGCAACGAGCGCGACCTGACCATCATCCTGTTTACGCTGGATGAGACCAGCTACGCCCGCGAGCTGGCGCCGCTGGCCGGCCATTACCCGGCGCTGCGCGTCGGCCCGGCCTGGTGGTTCCACGACAGCCCCGAGGGCATGCGCCGCTACCGCGAGATGATCACGGAGACGGCCGGCTTCTACAACACGGTCGGCTTCAACGACGACACGCGCGCCTTCTGCTCCATCCCGGCCCGCCACGACGTGGCCCGCCGCATCGACTGCGCCTTCCTGGCCCGCCTCGTCGCCGAGCACCGCCTGGAGGAGGACGAGGCTGCGGAGGTGGCGGTGGATCTCGCCTACACCCTCGCCAAGAAGGCGTACAAGCTCTGACGTGAAACCCCTCTCCCCTCCGGGGAGAGGGTGGCGCCAACGGCGCCGGGTGAGGGGGTTGCGCTTTTGCCGGACGTACCGCCACGCGCATCCTCCTCACCCTGCCCCTCTCCCCAGAGGGGGAGGGAATCTCCATGAGAGGACCACCACCATGGCATCGCTGACCATCCGCCTGCATCCCGCGGACAACGTCGTCGTTGCCGGCGCCGACCTGCCGGAGGGCACCCCCCTGCCCGACACCGGCGTCGTCGCCCGGACCGCGATCCCCTCCGGCCACAAGGTCGCGGTGCAGGCCATCGCGGTCGGCGAACCGGTGCGCAAATACAACCAGGTCATCGGCTTCGCGACCGCCCCCATCGCGCTGGGCGACCATGTCCATGTCCACAACATCGGCGTGGGCGACAGCTTCGAGCGCGATTACGCCTTCGGTGCCGACGTCCACGCCACCGACCTCGTGCCGGAGGCGGAGCGCGCCACCTTCCAGGGCATCGTCCGCCCGGATGGGCGCGTGGCGACCCGCAATTACATCGGCATCCTGACCACGGTGAACTGCTCGGCCACCGCCGCGCGGATGATCGCCGACCAGTTCCGCGGCGACGCGCTGGCCGCCTACCCCAACATCGACGGGGTGGTCGCGCTGACCCATTCCTACGGCTGCGGCATGGGCTCGCAGGGCGACGCCATCGACGCGCTGCGCCGGACCATCGCCGGTTACGCCCGCCATCCGAACTTCGCCGCCGTGCTCGTGCTCGGCCTCGGCTGCGAGGTGAACCAGATCGACAAGCTGATCGAGGTCGAAGGGCTGACCGTCGGCGACACCCTGCAGACTCTGGCGATCCAGGACAGCGGCGGCACCGCCGCCACCGTGCGGGCGAGCGTGGAGCGCATCCGCGCGCTGCTGCCCCGCGTCAACGACGTGACGCGCGAGACCGTGCCGGCCAGCCACCTGATCCTGGCGCTGCAATGCGGCGGGTCGGACGGCTATTCGGGAATCACCGCCAACCCGGCGCTGGGCCACGCCGTGGACCTGCTGATCCGCAACGGCGGCACCGCGGTGCTGAGCGAGACGCCGGAGGTCTATGGCGCCGAGCATCTGCTGACCCGCCGCGCCGTCAGCCCGGCGGTCGGCGAGACGCTGGTCGAGCGCATCCGCTGGTGGGAGGACTACACCAGCCGCAGCGGCGGGGAGATGAACAACAACCCGTCGCCCGGCAACAAGAAAGGCGGTCTGACCACCATCCTGGAGAAGTCGCTGGGCGCGGTCGCCAAGGCCGGCACGACCAACCTTGTCGAGGTGGTGCGCTACGCCGAGCCGATCACCGGGCCGGGCCTCGTCTTCATGGACACGCCGGGCTACGACCCGGTGTCGGCCACTGGGCAGGTGGCGGGCGGCGCCAACGTGCTGTGCTTCACCACGGGCCGGGGCTCCGTCTTCGGCTGCAAGCCGACGCCCTCGCTGAAGCTCGCCACCAACACGGCGCTGTTCCGCAAGATGCCCGACGACATGGACATCGACTGCGGCCCCATCGCCACCGGCGACGCCACCATCGAGGAGGTCGGGCGGGCGATCTTCCGGCTCATCCTCGACACCGCCTCGGGCCGGAAGACCAAGAGCGAGGAGCTGGGCTTCGGCTCCGACGAGTTCACGCCCTGGCAGATGGGCGCCGTCATGTGAGCGAAAAGGCTTGCGCGCTCAGTGATATACTAGTATAAGTGTTTTCGTTCGGTTATCCTTTGAAACCCAATCGGCAGGCCGCGCCGTGCGCGTGGTCCCGCCGAGTGACGTTTCTCCAAAGTGCGACTTCAGACCGCCGGGGCACGCTCCGGCGGTCTTTTCTTTTCGGGGTCTGACGATCCAACGGCGGCGCGCAGCCAGTCCCGGAAGACGGTGAAGCCCGGCTCCCGGTGCCGCGCCGGGCGCGAGACCAGATACCACGCCCGCCCCATCGGCACGGCCAGCGCGAAAGGCGTGACCAGCCGGCCCGCCGCCAGATCGTCGGCGATGTAGAGCCTGTCTCTTATACACATCTCCGAGCCCACGAGACTATAACAGCTATCGCGTATGCCGTCTTCTG
>NZ_JAUQTX010000030.1:0-37601 GCF_059803775.1 Azospirillum sp. UFLA03-27
GTTATAGTCTCGTGGGCTCGGAGATGTGTATAAGAGACAGCCGCCACCAGCTTCGAGACGGCGGAGGCCGGGTCGGCGAGGTCGCCGAAATGGCGGGCGGAGGTCGGGCAGACCATGACGCAGGCCGGCACCCGCTCCGCTTCCGCCAGCGTCTCGTTGTGGATGCGGTCGATGCACAGCGTGCATTTCTTCATCACGCCGACGTCCTGGTCGAACTCCCGCGCGCCGTAGGGGCAAGCCCAGGAGCACAGCTTGCAGCCGATGCACAAATCTTCGTTGACCAGCACGATGCCGTCCTCGGCGCGCTTGTAGGAGGCGCCGGTCGGGCAGACGGTCACGCAGGCCGGCTGTTCGCAATGCAGGCAGGAGCGCGGGAAATTGGTGGTGCGCGACCCGCAGCCGCCCTTCTCGGTTCCGGCCTCGAAGCTGTGGATGCGGTTGAACCACACCCCGTCCGGACCGGAACCGTAAGCGTCGTAATCGGTCAGCGGCGCCATGTGGCCGCCGTCGTTCCACTGCTTGCAGGCGACCGCGCAGGCGTGGCAGCCGACGCAGGTGTCGAGGTCGATGACCAGCCCCAGCCGGGGGGCGCCGGGCTCGCGGTTGGGAAGGCTCGTCATGACCGGACCCCCCGAGATGTGGGCCGGAAGGCGGCGCCGGTGCGCAGGATGGAGGGTGGCGGCTCGACGCCCGGCGGCATGGCCTGGGCGGGGAAGCGCGGCATCGTCTCGGCCCGCTCCTTCGGCGGTGCCTTCTCAACGCGGACGCGCAGGTCGTACCAGGCGGCCTGCCCGGTCACCGGGTCGGCGTTGGCGTGGCGGTAGCCGTTGCGCTCCGGCAGCAACTCCGAGATCAGGTGGTTGAGCAGGAAGCCCTTGGTCCCCTCCGGCGCGTCGGTGGACAGGTTCCAGGCGCCGGAGCGCTTGCCGATGGCGTTCCAGGTCCACACCGTCCCGGCCTCCACCCCGTCCATCAGATGGACCGGCACCCGGATGCGCCCGGTCGGGCTGGTTACCCAGGCCCAGTCGCCGTCGGCGAGGCCGAGCGCCTCCGCGGTGGACCGCGCGATGTAGAGGCTGTTGCGCGCCAGGATCTGCCGCAGCCAGGCGTTCTGCGATCCCCAGGAATGGTACATGGGCATCGGGCGCTGGGTGACGGCGTGCAGCGGGAAGGCGCCCTCGTCCAGCCCTTCCTCCTCCAGCGGCGGGTACCAGAAGGGCAGGGGGTCGAAATAGGTCTCCACCCGCTGCCGCTTGTCGGCGGGCGGCACCACCGCGCCGTGCCCGCGCGCGGCGAGGCGGAATTTCTGGAGCGGCTCGACGTAGAGCTGGAGGATCACCGGCTCCGGCTTGTCGAGGAAGCCCATGCGGGTGGCGGTTTCCAGATAGGCCTGGTTGGCGTGCTTGAAATAGTGCTGCTCCGGCGGCAGCTCGAAGTGCCAGAAGCAGCCGTTGCGGACGTAGCGGTCGAGCTGGTCCGGGTTGGGCGCGCCCTTGCCGGCGTCCTTCCCGTCGGCGCCGCGCCAGCCGGCCAGCGGGCCGATGCCGGGCTTGCGCTGGTGGTTGGTCATGTAGTCGGGATAGCCGCCGGGGTAGCGCGGGCTGCCGTCCTCCCGCACGAAGGCGGGCAGGCCGAGCCGCGCCCCCAGCTCGATCAGCACGTCCTGGAAGGGTCGCACGTCGCGGTCGGGGGTCAGCACCGGCTGGCGGATGGAATCGCCGGGGCCGTGTGCGCTGCCGATCGGGCGGTCGAGCAGCGAGATGCAGTCCCACCGCTCCAGATAGGTGGTGTCGGCCAGCACGAGGTCGGCGTAGGCCACCATCTCCGAGGCGTAGGCATCGCAGTAGACGATGAAGGGGATGCGGTGTTCGCCGGTGTCGGGGTCCTTGTCGGACAGCATCCGCATCGTCTCGGACGTGTTCATCGACGAGTTCCAGGCCATGTTGGCCATGTACATGAACAGCGTGTCGACGTGGTACGGATCGCCCTCCCAGGCGTTGGCGACCACCATGTGCATCAGCCCGTGCACCGACAGCGGCGCGTCCCAGCTGAAGGCCTTGTCGATGCGCAGCGGCTGCCCGTCCTCGCCGACCAGCAGGTCCTCCGGCCCCATGGGGTAGCCGAGCGGCATCCCGGCGATGGCCTTGCCGGGGCCGGTCTCGCCGCGCTTGCCGGCGGGCTTGGGGCCGGGCGGGGCGGGCGGGGGTAGGGCGACTTGTAGCGCCAGCCGCCCGGCACGTCGATGGTGCCCAGCAGGACCTGCAGGATGTGGATGGCCCGGCAGGTGTGGAAGCCGTTGGAATGGGCGGAGATGCCGCGCATGGCGTGCATGGCGATGGGCCGCCCGACCATCCGCTCGTGGCGCCGCCCCGCCCAGTCGGTCCAGGGCTGCTCGATGGTCAGCGTCTCCTGGAAGGCGAGATGGGCCATCTCGGCGGCGATGCGGCGGATGGTGTCGGCGGGAACGCCGCAGCGCTCGGCCACCGCCTCCGGCGCGTGCTGCGGATCGAGGTAGCGTTCGGCCAGCAGATGGAAGGAGGGCACGGCCCGCCGCCCGTCCGGCAGGGTGACGGCGCCGACCAGCGCCGGGCGGATGCCGGCCTGCGTGGCTGGAACGGCGCGCTGCTCCACCGCGTCCCAGGCCAGCGGGGCGCCATCGGCGTCGCGGGCGAACAGGCCATCGTCGGGCGCGCCGGGGTCCTGGATGACCAGCCAGGGGGCGTTGGTGTAGCGGACCAGATACTCGGCGTCGATGCGGTCGGCGCGCAGCAGCTCATGGATCAGGGCGAAGACGAACAGCCCGTCGCTGCCCGGACGGATGCCGACCCATTCGTCGGCGATGGCGGAATAGCCGGTCTTGATCGGGTTGACGGAGACGATCTTGGCGCCGCGCGCCTTCATCTTCGACAGGCCGATCTTGATCGGGTTGCTGTCATGGTCCTCGGCCACCCCGAACAGCAGCAGATAGCGGGTGTGGTCCCAGTCCGGCTCCCCGAACTCCCAGAAGCTGCCGCCCAGCGTGTACATGCCCGCCGCCGCCATGTTGACGGAGCAGAAACCGCCGTGCGCCGCGAAGTTGGGCGTGCCGAACTGCGCCGCCCAGAAGCCGGTCAGCGACTGGCTCTGGTCGCGCCCGGTGAAGAAGGCGAGCTTGCTGGGGTCGCTGTCGCGGATCTTGCCCAGACGCTCGGTCAGGATGGTCAGCGCCTCGTCCCACTCGATCTCGCGGAACTCGCCGGTGCCGCGCTCCCCGGTGCGCAGCAGGGGCTTGCGCAGCTTGGCTGGGGAGTTCTGGGTCATGATGCCGGCGGAGCCCTTGGCGCAGATCACGCCGTGGTTCACCGGATGGTCCTTGTTCCCCTCGATGAAGCGGAGCTGGCCGTCCTTGATGTGCACTTTGATGCCGCAGCGGCAGGCGCACATGTAGCAGGTGGTGTATTTGACCGTGTCGGAGACGGTCGGCGAGGGGTTCAGCTCCTCGCGCGGCGACTGGTAGCGGTCGAGCCAGCCGCGCGCGTCCTCGGGCGCCGCCGGCCCGCTCCTTCGCTGGAAGCCCTGGGTGAAGGCGAACCCGCGCGCACGCTGGCCGCCGACGTCGTCGATCTTCGCCATCCTGATCCGTTCCCTTCCGGAATGCCTCCCCCGTTCCCTCCCGGCGGGGGCCGGGAGAGGGGGCGGTGCTGCCGTGCCGTTCTTCAAAAGGGCGGCTGAGCGGTCAGTCCGCGAGCCGCTGCGCGCCCGACCGTTTCGCGGCCTCGGCCATCAGCGCGTCGAGGGCCGCCGGCAGGTCGCCGGGCACGTCCACCACGACGGCCCCGGCGCGTTCCAGCGCGCCGCGCTTGGAGGCGTAGCTGCCGCGGTTGCCGGTCACGATGGCGCCGGCGTGGCCCATCTTCTTGCCCGGCGGGGAGGCGCGGCCGGCGATGAAGGAGACGACGGGCTTGTCCGTCTTCGCCACCAGCTCCGCCGCCTCCTCCTCCATGCTGCCACCGATCTCGCCGACCAGCGCGATGGCGTCGGTGCCCGGATCGTCGATCAGAGCGGCCAGCGCGTCCTTGGTCGTGGTGCCGATCATCGGGTCGCCGCCGATGCCGAGGAAGGCCGACTGGCCATGGCCGCCGCGCACGAGGTTCAGGCAGACCAGCGTGCCCAGGCTGCCGCTGCGCGAGATGACGCCGACCCGGCCCGGCTGGAAGACGCGCGGATTGAAGGCCGGCATGATGCCGACGAAGCCCTCGCCCGGCGTCACGATGCCGGCGGTGTTCGGCCCGATGATGCGGGTGCCGTGCTCCGCCGCCGCGGCGTGCATCTCCATCACGTCGTGGGCGGGGATGTGCTCGGTCAGGCAGACGACGGTCTTCGCCCCCGCCTCGATGGCGTCGATGGCGGCGGCCTTGGCGGCGGCGGGCGGGATGAACATCACCGACACTTCGAAGCCGCCGTTCGCCATGGCCTCCTTCGCGGTGGCGAAGATGGGCACGCCGCAATGGTTCTGTCCGGCCTTCTTCGGGTTCACGCCGCCGACCACGGTGGTGCCGTAGGCCTGCATCTGCTCGGTCCAGAAGGTGCCCTGCTTGCCGGTGATGCCCTGCACCAGGACCCGGTCGCTCTTGCGTACGATCATCGCGCGGCCTCCACGGCTGCCGAGATGGCGTCTTCCATCCGGTCGTAGGGTTCGATCCCCAGCTCCTCCCGCACCATGCGCACGGCCTCGTCCTCGCCGGTGCCATGGATGGAGAAGAAAACGGGGATGGTGGGGTTCAGCGTCCTCCAGGCCTGGATCACACCGCCGGCCATCACGTCAGTGCGCGCGAAGGCGCCGCAGAAATTGACGACGAGGCTTTTGACGCCGGGGTTGGACAGCACGAGGTCCAGCGCCTCCGTCCCCTTGGTGTAGGCCTCGCCGCCGATCTCCAGGAAATTGGCGGGGCGCCCGCCGGCGTGGCTGACCACGTCCATCGTCGTCATGGTCAGCCCGGCGCCGTTCGCCAGGACGCCGACGTTGCCCTCAAGCTCGATGTATTTGAGGTCGAGCGCCCGTCCGCGCTCCTCCAGCGCCGACAGCGGCTCCTTCGCGCCCAGCCCGGCGATGTCCGCCTGCCGGTAGAGGGCGGAATCGTCCACCGTCAGCTTGCAGTCCAGCGGCACGACGCGGCCGTCGGCCAGCAGGGCCAGCGGGTTGATCTCCAGCAGTTCGGCGTCGTGCTGGCGATAGACGCGGTAGAGATCGACCAGCATCGCCGCCACCGGCACGGCGGCCTCGCCGAGGTCCAGCCCCAGCAGCAGGCGGCGCGCGTCCGCCGGGCCGAAGCCCTTGCGGATGTCCACCGCCATGCGGCGCAGGGATTCGGGCCGGGTCGCCGCGACCTCCTCGATGTCCATGCCGCCCTCGGTGGAGAACAGCACGAGCGGGCTGCGGCTGGCCGGGTCGTTCAGCACCGCGGCATAGAACTCGCGGGCGATGGCCGCCTGCTCCTCGACCAGCACACGGGCGACCGGAAAGCCGCCGATCTCCATGCCCAGGATGGCCTGCGCGGATGCTGCGGCCTCCTCCGGCGTGGCGGCCAGCTTGACGCCGCCCGACTTGCCGCGCTTGCCGGTCGGCACCTGCGCCTTGACCACCACCGGCCCGATGGCGCGGGCGGCCTCCTCCGCCTCCTGCGCGCTGGCGCAGAGGCGCCCCTGCGGAACGCTCACCCCGGCGCGGGCAAGCACGGATTTTCCGGCATGTTCCTCGAAATTCATCGTCGCCTCCGTCAGCGTCCGTGGCGGGACCAGAAGGGGCCGAACAGGGCCTCTTCGCTCGGCTTGTCCTCCGGGATCGGGCGGACGAGGTGGGTGATGTTGACGAAATGCTTCCAGTTCAGGTTTTCGGAGATGGAGTTCTTCTGCCAGCTCCCGCAGCCCATGGAGAGGGTGAAGTTCAGCCCGCTGTCGAAGCCGCCGCCATTGCCGAAGGTGTGCGCGAAGTTGACCAGCACGCGCACCACGTCCAGCTCGTCGGCCAACCGTTTGGCGTGGGCCTCGTCCCGCGTGTGGATGCCGCAGGAATGGCCGCGCCCCTGGTGGTCGAGGATCCGGCGCACCTGATCGACCGCCGCGTCGAAGTCCGGTACCCGGTAGACCGCCAGCACCAGCGACAGCTTCTCGCCGGAGAAAGGATGCGCCTTGCCGACGCCGGTCTCCTCCACCAGGAAGAAGCGGGCCTCGCGCGCCTTGGGCGCCAGCTCGAACGCCTCGGCGAGGATGGCGGCGTCCTTGGCGATCAGCTTGCGGTTCAGCTTGCCGTTCTCCCACAGGCGGGACTGCACGCGCTCCCGCTCCTCCGCCGTGCAGAGGTAGGCGCCGGCTTCCTCCAGCGCCGCGATGGTCGCGTCGTAGACGGAGTCGAGAACGACCAGCGCGTTCTCCGACGAGCAGGAGGTGGAGTTGTCGAAGGTCTTGGAGGCGCAGATCTTGCGCGCTGCGTCGGCCAGATCGGCGCTCTCGTCCACGATGACCGGGACGTTGCCGGCCCCGACACCGATGGCCGGGGTGCCGCTGGAATAGGCGCGGCGCACGTTGTCCTGCGAGCCGGTGACGACGACGAGGTCGACCGCCTCCATCAGCGCCTGGGTCAGGCCCTTGGTGATGGGGGTGGGGATCATCTGCACCAGATCCTCCGGCGCGCCGATGCGCGCCAGCTCGGCCCGCATCAGCTCGACCGTGCGGCCGGTGGCGGCGGAGCCCATGGGGGAGGGGGCGATGATGATGGCGTTGCGGCCCTTGACGGCCATCATCGCCTTGTTGACCGGCGTGGCCGCCGGATTGGTGGAGGGGGTGACGGCGCCGACGACGCCCAGCGGCTTGGCGATCTTGACGATGCCCTTGGCGGTGTCCTCCTCGATCACGCCGACGGTGCGCACCCGCATCAGGTCGCGCAGCGTGCCGAAGGTCTTGCGCTGGTTCTTGGTGATCTTGTCGGCGACGTTGCCGAGGCCGGTGTCGGCCACCGCCAGCTCCGCCAGGGCGCGGGCGCGGCCCGGCTCGTAGATCGCCCAGGCGAGTGCGGCGACGGCGTCGTCCACCCGCTCCTGCGTGGCGTCGGCGAAAGCGCGCTGGGCGGCGCGGGCGCGGGCGACGAGGGCGGCGATGGCCTCCTGGTCGGCGCTGGCCGGCGTTCGGTCGAGCATGATGTTGTCCATGGTTGCTTGTCTCTCTCCCTGAAGGTTCGTTCGTTGGTTCGGACGGTCAGGCTTTGAGCACCCGCTGCGGCGGTTCCTTGCGGGGCGGGTTGCCGTGGGCCGGATCGCCGTGGGCCGGGTCCTTGGGCGGGCGGCGGAGCAGCGGCTTGCCCGACGGCCACATCGACCAGACGAGGAAGGCGGCGGCCAGGGCCAGGATCGTGCCGCTGATCGGGCGGCTGAAGAAGACCGCCATGTTGCCGTCGTAGTTGGCGAGCGAGGTGAGGAAGTAGCGCTCGCACAGCGGCCCCAGGATCACGCCGACCACCAGCGGAGCCGGCGGGAAGCCGGTGCGCTTCATGACGTAGCCGGCGATGCCGAAGGCGAGGCAGACATAGACGTCGAAGAGGTTGTTGCGCACGCCGTAGGCGCCGACGACGCTCAGCACGATGATGAAGGCGCCGAGAATGGCCGGTGGTACGCGCATCAGCGTGGAGAAGACCCGCGCCACGCCCATCGCCGCGACGATCATCAGCAGGTTGGCGATCAGCATGCTGGCGAAGATCGTGTAGACCAGCGAGGCGTTCGAGGTGAAGAGGAGCGGGCCGGGGTTCAGCCCGTGGATCAGCATGGCGGCCAGCATGATCGCCGTGGCGGCGCTGCCGGGGATGCCCAGCGTGAGCAGCGGGATCATCGCGGTGCCGGTGGTGGCGTTCTTGGCCGCCTCCGGGGCCGCCAGCCCTTCCTCCACGCCGGTGCCGAAGCGGTCGCCCTTGCCCGACGCCTGCTTCTCCACGCTGTAGGCGATGACCGATCCCACCGTAGCCCCGGCGCCGGGGATGACGCCGATGGTGCAGCCGAGGCCGGTGCCGCGCAGGATGGAGGACTTGATCCGCCACAGATCCGCCAAGCCGATCTGCTTGCCGGGCTTCGTGGCGATGGAGCGGGCGCCGCCGGCCCGCTTGCAGATCAGGTCCACGACCTCGCCGATGGCGAAGAGGCCGATCATCACGACGGTGAAGTTGATGCCGCTCTCCAGGTCGGGAACACCCAGCGTCAGGCGGGGCATGCCGTACATCGGATCGACGCCGACCGTGCCGATCAGCAGGCCGAGGAACATCGAGACGGCGCTCATCAGCGGAGCGTCCTTGGCGATGGCGATGACGCTGACGAGGCCGAGGATGGTGGCGGCGAAGAACTCCGGCTGGTCGAACTTCAGCGCGAAGCTGGCGAAGGGCGGTGCGCCGAAGGTCAGCAGCAACGCGCTGGCCAGCCCGCCGAAGGCGGAGGCGGTGATGGCGATGCTCAGCGCCCGCGAGGACAGGCCCTTGCGCGTCATCGGGTAGCCGTCCCAGCAGCTGGGCAGCGAGGCCGGCGTGCCGGGGATGTTGATGAGGATCGAGGAGATCGAGCCGCCGAACACGCCACCCACATAGATGCCGCCGAGGAACGACATCGCCGTGACCGGCGGCAGCAGGTAGGTGAAGGGCAGGGCGATGGCCATGGCGTTGACGAAGGAGATGCCCGGCAGGGCGCCGGCCACCACCCCGATCATCAGGCCCGACACGAGGAGGACGAAGTTGTACGGGTCGAGGGCGCCGGCGAAGCCACCGGCCAGATTGGCGAGGATATCCATGGGACGATCCTTCCGGTGGCCGGCTCAGTAGATGCCGAGCAGGCGGTAGAGCGCGACGGTGAAGTCGTCGAAGACGCCGTGGCCGCGGTTCAGCGGCATCTGGGCGAGCAGGACGAAGACATAGAGCAGCACGACGCAACCGATGCCGGTGACCAGCGCCAGCGTGAGCGGTCGCCGGATGCCGCCGATGACGCACCACAGGGCGACGAAGGCCAGCGTGGCGATGGGAAAGCCGAGCTGCGGCAGGGCGATGCCGTACAGGACGACCAAGCCCAGCCCGATCATGGCCCGGCCATAGGCGTAGCCTTCGTATTCCTCGTCGACCGGCTTGTGCCGCTGGGCCGCGCGCCGCAGCGCCAGGAGTTCCTTGCCGATCCAGATCAGGGCGCACAGCCCGACCGCGCCCAGCATCAGCCGGGGCCAGCCTGCCGGTCCCACCGGGTCCGGCAGGCTGGCGATCATGGTGCTGTCTCGCACGATGTGTTGCGAGAGAAGAAGCGACCCGAGGAGCAGGGCCGCGGGTGTCGCCAGTCGGCGAAGACCGTGGGACAGGGGAGTCACGGTTTCCTCCCTGAGGAGCGATGAAACGGGTGGAGCGGCGTCGGAACCGGACTTAGCCCGGTGTCTGGCCGACGGTCTTGGTCGCGAAGCGGTCCAGATAGCCCTTCACCGTCTCATAGAAGGCCTTGACCTCCTCCTTGGCTTGGTCCGGCGTCACCAGCGTGTCGACGCAGGTGAAGGTGTCGGCGCAGAAGGTCTTCCATTCCGGGCTCGCCAGCACCTTGGCGGCGGCCTCGTGCAGCTTCTGCACGCGCTCGGGCGGCGTGCTGGCGGGCACCGCCAGCGTGCGGAAGTTGGGCAGGTCGCCGATGTCCAGACCCAGCTCCGCCGAGGCCGGCACGTCGGGGAAGGAGGGGTGGCGCTGCTTGTCGAACACGACGATCGGGCGCAGGTCGCCGGACTTCAGGAACTGGGCGACGTCGCCCGGCTCCTCGTAGATCGCGTCGGTGTGGCCGCCGATCGGCGAGGCGTAGCGCTCCGACGGGCGGGCGAAGGGGACGTTGGTCACCGGCACACCCTGGGTTCCGAGATACTTCAGCGTGATGTCGTCCTGCGTGCCGTAGCCGGAGGTGGCGACGCGCAGCTTGCCGGGGTTGGCCTTGGCGTGGGCGGCAAACTCCTCGTAGGTCTTGAAGGGGCTGTTCTTCGAGACGTAGAGCATCGATGGCGAGTTCTGCATCATCGCCACATAGACGAAATTGTCCGGCTTCGCCGTGCCCAGGCCCGACGCCCAGGAAGAGACGGACAGCGCGATCAGCGTGCCGACCGTGTAGCCGTCGGCCGGGTTGGTCAGGACCCGCGTCAGGCCGGCGTTGCCGGACGCCCCGGACACGTTCACGACGGGCATGGCGACGCGGAGATGCGGTTCGGCGAGGCGCGCGAACTGGCGCGCCATCAGGTCGGCGCCGCCGCCAGCCCCGAAGGTCGCGATGACCTCGATGGGGCGCGACGGGTAGTCGTCGGCGCGCGCGGTGCCGGATGAAAGGACGGGTGTCAGCAGCGCGACCACCGCCGCGGTGAGCGTCAAGGCGTTGCGGAGCATTTGCATTCCCTCCCAGGGCTTATTTTTTGGCGGGGTTTGTTTTTTTGACTGTCAGGCGTGCAGGCCGGGTGCGGCGCCTCCCTTGGCTGCGGTGGTGGGGTAGGGCGCGCCCGGCGTGACGGAGCGGCGGCGCCCGGCGACGATCTGGGCGATGGCGGCGGCGGCGATGCGGGCCGCCGGCGGGTCGGCGCGCGAGGTGAGGACGATCGGCACCGCAGCGCCCAGCACGATGCCCGCGGCGACCGCGTCCAGGAAGTGCACCAGCGCCTTGAACAGGGCGTTGCCGGTTTCGATGTTCGGCACCACCAGGATGTCGGCGGCCCCGGCGCAGGGGTGGGACAGGTTCTTGATCCGCGCCGCCTCGGCGGACACCGCGAGGTCGAGCGCCAGCGGCCCGAACACCGTCGCCCCCGGCACCTCCTGCCGGCACAGGCGGGTCAGCCGGTCGGCGTCCATGCTGGAGGGCACGCGTTCCGTCACCTCCTCGGTGCAGGACAGCAGCGCCACGCGCGGATCGGCGCCGCCGACCAGCCGCCACAGCTCCACGGCGTTGCGGATGATGTCCAGCTGGGTCGTCAGGGTCGGCGCCACGTTGATCGCCGCGTCGGTGATGACAAGCTCGCGGCCCGACCCCGGCAGCGTCATATGGAAGGCGTGGGTGAAACGGCGCCCGGTGCGCAGCCCGTTTTTCGGGTCGAGGGCCGCCAGCATCAGCGTGTCGGTGTGGATGTGCCCTTTCATCAGCGCGCCCACGTCGCCGGAGCGGGCGAGCGCCACCGCGATCCGCGCCGCCGCCGCGTCGTCCCTGGCCGGAACCACGCAGGCGCCGTGGAGCGTCCAGCCGATGCGGCGGGCGCTGTCGGCGATGGCCGCGGAGTCGCCGACGAGGACCGGCTCGATGAGGCCGAGGGCGGTGGCACGCCGCGCGCTTTCCAGCGCGACCGGCGATCCCGCGGCGACCACCGCCGTGGGAACCGGCTCCAGGGTGGCGCTGCGCGCCATCAGCCGGGCCGGGCATCCGGCGGCGGTCGTTTCAAGCGTCCTTGCCATGGCGTCCGTCTTCCTTAAGGTGAGAGGGCCGGCTCGGCCGGGGCGGCGTCGATGCCCAGCGCGTGGGCCATGTCGCTTGCGGCGCGGTGCAGGACCGGCAGCCGGTCGGCCACCGATTCCCGCGACAGCCGGACCTTGGGCGCCTGCACCGCCAGGGCGGCGACCATCCGCCCGGCGCCGTCGCGGATCGGCACCGCCGCGCAGAAGACGCCCGGCATGTATTCCTCGTCGTCGAGGGAGTGGCCGCAGGCGGCGATGCGCTCCAACTCGGCGCGGAACAGCGCCGGGTCGCACAACGTCGCCGCCGCCATCCGGGGCAGTGGCAGGCAATCCAGCAGGCGCCGCCGCGGCAGGTCCGGCAGGAAGGCAAGGAACAGCTTGCCCATCGCCGTGCAATGCAGCGGCACCCGCGACCCGACGCCGAATTCCAGCCGCAGCGGCCAGTTTTCCACCTCCACGCGGTCGAGATAGACGACGTCGCCGCCCTCCAGCACGCCGATGTTGCAGGTCTCCCCCAACTCCAGGCTGAGCGCCCGCAGCCGGGCGTGCGACGGCGCCTGGGCCAGGGAGCTGCGCAGCGTGTTGAGCGCCAGAGTGCGCAGTTTCGGGCCGACGGTCACCAGCCGGCCGTCGAACGGGCGGGCGAGGAAGCCGCGTTCCTCCAGCATGGCGATCAGCCGGTGCGCGGTCGGCTTCGGCAGGGCCAGCTTCTCGGCGATGTCCTTGACGGCCATCGGCTGCCCTGCCCCGGCCACCGCGTCCAGCAAGGCCAAGACGCGGTCGGCGAGCGGCCGGCGGTCACCAGAGTTCGTATCGGCGGCGTCTTCGGTTGTTGGTTCGCGGGGCTCCCGCAACGGAGCGGAGCCCAAGGCGATCTTCCGCGTCATCGTTCCTCCCCGTGACTGGAAGCGTATCGCTCGGCCTCTTGGTCTCATTCAGCGATACGATTTGTATCATTAACTCACAGGACCCTGAGCCGCGCAAGCCAAAAAGTTCGTGTACCCAATTATCCATGCATACGGGGGCATGCCCGGCCGGCATCCCGCGGCTCGGTCGATGAAACGTCCGGTTTTGAAGAACGATGGGGGTAGGGAGGCTATCCGAACTGCGCGGACAGGGCCTCGGCGCCGCGGCGGAGGATGGGCAGGACCTGCTCGACACGGTCGTGCGACAGCCGGACCTTCGGCGCCTGCACGGCGATGGCCGCCACCGTGCGGCCCGTGGAGGAGAGGATAGGCACCGCCACGCAAAACACGCCCACCACATACTCCTCGTCGTCGAGCGAGTAGCCGCGCGCGGCGATGCGCTCCAGCTCGGCGGCCAGCGCGTCCGGATCGGTGAGGGTGTGGGTGGTCTGCGCGGAGAAGGGGCCGGAGGCCAGCAGGCGGCTCCGCATGCCGTCCGGCAGGGTGGCGAGGAACAGCTTGCCCATGGCCGTGCAGTGCATCGGCACGCGCGATCCCACGCCGAACTGGAGGCGCAGGGGCCAGTGCTCGACCTCCACGCGGTCGAGATAGACGACGTCGCCGCCGTCGAGGACGCCGACGTTGCAGGTTTCCCCCAGTTCGGCGCTGACCGCGCGCAATACGGATCGGACCGGCGCGCGGGACAGCGAGGCGCGCAGGATGCCGACCGCCAGCCGCGCCGCCTCGACGCCGATGATGACGTCGCGCGTTTCCAGGTCCCGCGCCAGAAGCCCCTTGTCGATCAGGCTGTTGACGAGGCGGTGGGCGGTCGGCTTGGGCAGGCCGAGCGTCGCCCCGATGGTCTTGACCGCCAGCGGGCCGGAGGCCGACGCGACCAGCTCCAGGATGGCGAAGGTCCGGTCGGTGGCGGCGGCCTTCGGCTTGGCCGCGTCGTCAGGAATCTGCGTGCTGCGCGTTTTCAAGGTTCGCCTGCCCTGGCGGTTTCAGCGTCTCATTGAGTGAGACGTGACGCATATAGATCGGCCGCTTTGCGCAGGCAATAGGCAACGGGTGCTGAGCGCGGGGTGACAGCATTTGAAGTCCCCTCTCCCCTCGGGGGAGAGGGTTAGGGTGAGGGGGTTGTGCTTGCGCCGGACGTGCCGCCAAGCGCAACCCCCTCACCGGCCCTCCGGGCCACCCTCTCCCCAGGGGGGAGAGGGTTATAGAGGCCAAACGCCCGATCCATTCGCACACCGGCAGCCACGAGAAATGAATTTTCTATGGGATGCTTTTAACGTGGAAATATTTTCTACAGCGAAACGCCTTCTCAGCCAAAAAAGTAAAAAATTCTCATACGAACCATGCGATATTGAGAATCACTACAGGGGCTTCGCAGAAATTGCCTAAGTGAGAGTCTAAAAAGAAAACTAACAAGTAAAATCCTAGCTTGTCTGGGTTTTTACGTAAGAAAGAGGGACTTCCGTTGTCGACTTCATTTCCTCCATGGCGAACATTGACGAGACATCCTGAAGCTCGATGCGCTCGATGAGCTTTCGATAGAAAGCGTCGTAGGCCTTGATGTCCGGAATGACCACCCGCAGCAGATAATCGATTTCGCCGCTCAAACGGTAGAGATCGACAACCTCCGGTATGTCGGCCACCACGCGGCGGAACTCCTCCAGCCATTCCGCCGAGTGTTTGCTGGTTCGGACGGCCACGAAGACGGTCACGTCGACGTTCAGCTTGGCCCGGTCCAGCAACGCCACGCGGCGGCGGACATAACCTTCCTGTTCAAGGCGTTGCACGCGGCGCCAGCAGGGGGTGGCGGACAGGCCGACCTGCTTGCCGAGGTCGGCGAGCGACAGGGTCGCGTCAGCCTGAAGGGCGGCCAGGATCTTCCGGTCGGTAGCGTCGATGGTCATTGGGATTGCTCGGGGCCTTCGAGGTTGGGACGGATGATTTTGCTCGTTTGGCCGGCCTGGAGAAAAGCTTTTTCGTTTTGAGGAATTTGCATGCACCCGCATGCCGTCCCCGCGGGCAGACCGCCCAGCCTTTGAGCACCGGCGATGGTCGCCACCACAGGGCCAGAACAGGGCCGAGACAGGGCCAACACAGGAAAGATCAGGATGATGACCGACACCATCGCCACGGACAAAGCCCCGGCCGCCATCGGCCCCTACGCCCAGGCCCGCGTCGCCGGGGGGCTGCTGTTCGTCTCCGGCCAGCTGCCGATCGACCCGGCCACCGGGGCCTTCGCCGGCCCGGACGCGCCCACCCAGGCGGCGCGCAGCCTGACCAACATCGCGGCGATCGCCGGGGCCGCCGGAACCAGCCTGGCGAAGGCGGTGAAGATGACCGTCTACGTGACCGACCTCAGCCAGTTCAAGGCGGTGAACGAGGTCTATGCCGGCTTCTTCCAGGCGCCGTTCCCCGCCCGCTCGACCGTCGAAGTGTCGGCGCTGCCGCTCGGCGCGTCGGTCGAGATCGACGCCGTCATCGCGCTTTGAGGGTGACATGACCGCTTCCGCGCAGACCGTGCCGTTTCCTCCCAACGCCGGTTCGATCCGTCAGCCGTTCCGCCTCGAACACACCCCGCTGCCCGAGGCCACCGGCCGCGACTGGACCCGGCGCGCGATCGAGCTGCTGGAAACCGAGGCAGCGCGGTCGCCCGACACGCCGCTGCTCAAGCTCGACGCGCTGGAGCTGTCGGGGATCGACGTCTATCTGAAGGACGAATCGACCCACCCCACCGGCAGCCTGAAGCACCGCGTCGCGCGGTCGCTGCTGCTGTTCGCCATCTGCAACGGGCGGATCGGCGAGGGCACGCCGGTGATCGAGGCGTCGTCGGGCTCCACCGCGGTGTCGGAAGCCTATTTCGCCCGGCTGCTCGGCCTGCCCTTCCACGCGGTGATGCCGCGCGGCACGTCGGACGAGAAGGTCGCCGCCATCGAACTGCACGGCGGGCGCTGCCACTTCGTTGAATCCTCCAAGGCGATCTACGCCGAGGCGGCGGCGCTGGCGGTGCGGCTGGGCGGCGTCTATCTCGACCAGTTCACCTACGCCGAGCGCGCCACCGACTGGCGCACCGACAACATCGCCCAGTCGATCTTCGGCCAGATGCGCAGCGAACGCCACCCGGTGCCTGACTGGATCGTGATGAGCGCCGGCACCGGCGGCACCGCCGCCACCATCGGGCGCCACATCCGCTACCGCCATCTGCCGACCCGGCTGTGCGTTCCCGACGCCGAGCATTCGGTCTTCTACGAGAGCTTCGTCAACCGCGACGCCGCGCTGACCTGCGAGCGCGGGTCGCGCATCGAGGGCATCGGGCGGCCCCGCGTCGAACCGTCCTTCATCCCCGAGGTCGTCGACCAGATGATCAAGGTGCCCGACGTGGTCTCGCTGGCGGCCATGCGGGTGCTGTCGCGGCGGTTGGGCCGGATGGTCGGCGGGTCCACCGGGACCAACTTCTTCGGGCTGTGCTGGATCGCCGGACGGATGCGCGACGCCGGGCGGGCCGGTTCGCTGGTGACGCTGATCTGCGATTCCGGCGAGCGCTACCGCAACACCTACCACGACGACGCCTGGATGGCGCGGGCCGGTTTCGACACCGCCGCCGACGAGGCGCGGATCGAGGCCTTCCTTCAGGGCGGCCCGTCCCTCTGACGCAAGAACAAGCGCTTTCAAAAAACAAAAATCGCCACCGCAAGACAATTGGCAGAAAAACAGGAGCATTCACCGATGGACGAGTTTCGCACACTTCTGCGCAACGCGATGAAGAGCCGCGCGATGGTCTATGAGGCGGCCTTCGACGAGATGCGCAAGGAGATCGGCGAGGAGAAGGCCCGGGAGATCATGGCGCGCACCATCTATCGCCGGGGTGCGGCCATCGCTCACAACTTCGCGCCGCACGCCCCGGCCGATCTGGCCGGCCTGCGCGACTCCTTCCTGAAGTTCATCCCCGACGCCGAGGTCCAGTTCGGTCCCGAGGTCGTGCGCTGCACCGACGAGGTGCTGGAGATTCGTTTCCACACCTGTCCGCTGAAGGAAGCTTGGCTGGAGGCCAACCTGCCGGCTGAGACGGTTGAGACGCTCTGCGAACTCGCCGGCGCGGTCGACAAGGGCACCTTCGAGACCGCCGGCTTCGAGATCGAGGTCGACACCTGGAAGCCGGGCCGCAGCACCTGCTGCCACCTGACGATCACGCCGGGCGCCGCCGCGCCGGCCTCCGCGAACTGACCGTCCAGCCTCGCCGACAGGGGAACCGAACCATGAAAAAGCATGCTGTTTTCGGCGCCGTTCTGGGCGCCATGCTGGCCGCCACCGCCGGCGCCACCGTTGCCCAGGCCGCCGACCGCGAGATCGTCATCGGCTATCAGGCGCCGCTCAGCGGCGACCGCAGCCAGTATGGCGAGATGTTCCGCAACGCCGCCCAGATCAAGCTGGAGGAGTTCAACGCCTCGGGCAAGCTGGCCGGCGCCAAGGTCGCCATCACCTTCGAGGACAGCAAGGACGATCCCAAGGAAGCGCGCAACATCGCGCACAAATTCCTCGACAATTCCAAGATCGTCGGGGTGATCGGCGACTTCTCCTCCACCGTGTCGATGGCGGCGGGCGAGATCTACGCGGCGGAGAAGATGCCGCAGCTCTCCCAGACCGCCTCGCACCCGGATTTCACCAAGCTCAGCCCCTGGCAGTTCCGCAACATCACCACCCAGGCCTTCGAAGGCCCATACAACGCCGACTGGATCATCGCGGCGGGCATGAAGACGGCGGCGGTGATCTACATCCAGAACGATTGGGGCATCTCGGCGCTCGACGGCTTCGTCAGCGGCTTCAAGGCCAAGGGCGGCAAGATCACCGCCACCGAGGCGTTCAACCCCGGCAACCGCGATTTCCGCTCCATCCTGACCAAGGTCGCCCGGCAGAAGCCGGACGTGATCTACCTCGCGATGTTCTACGAGGAGGGGGCCGCTTTTGCCCAGCAGCGCGAGCAGCTCGGCATCAAGATCCCGCTCTACGGAACCAGCTCCCTCTATTCGCCCAAGCTGATCGAGCTGGGGCGTGAATCGGTGGAGGGGCTGCACCTCGCCACCACCTTCACGCCCGACAACCCCGACCCGGCGGTGCAGACCTTCGTGAAGGAATACACCGCGCGCTTCAAGTCGGAGCCCGGCATGTTCGCCGCCCAGGCCTATGACGCGGTCGGCATCATGCTGGACGCCGTCGCCAAGGCCGGTCCGTCGGTGACGCGCGAGAGCCTGCGCGACGCGCTGGCCGCCACCACCGGCTACCCCGGCGTGACCGGCGCCACCAGCTTCGACCCCGTCACCCGCGAGCCGGCGAAGGCGCTGGCGAAGATGATGGTGAAGGACGGCCGCTTCCAGGTCGTGACCGGTCCCTGACCGGTACCGTCTAAGGACGCCTCAGGGACGCCCCAAGGGCTTTCCACACGATCCTCCTTTCGGGACACACGCCGTGGTGCGCGCTCCGCCGGGACCGGCGGGCGCGCTCCCCGAAGCCTGGAGCACGCCATGGTCTTCGATGTCTTCTTTCTTCAGCAGGTCATCAACGGCCTGTCCATCGGGTGCGTCTACGCCCTGATGGCGATCGGCTTCACGCTGATCTTCGGCGTCCTGAACGTCGTCAACTTCGCCCATGGCGAGGTCTACACCATCGGCGCCTTCGTCGGGCTGATGGTCATCACCGCGATGGCCCCGCCGCTGCTGGCGGTGGTGCCGCTGGTCCTGGCGGTGGGTGCGGTGTCCGGCGTCGGGCTGGAGCGCATCGCCTTCCGCCCCTTCCGCCGCTTCACCGACGAGGCCAGCCAGAAGTCCCGCGCCATGCGCGAGGCGACGCTGCTCTCCTCGCTCGCCGTGTCGATCGTGACGCGCGAGATCATGATGCACATCTTCGGCGGCGACATGCAGGGCATCCCGTCCGGCTACCTGCTGCAGCAGCCGGTCGCCATCGGGCCGATCATGGTCGCCAGCGGCAGCCTGGTCATCTTCGCCACCTCCGCCGTCATGCTGGGCGCGCTGCAGTTCCTGCTCTACCGCACCCAGACCGGCCTCGGCATCCGCGCGGTGTCCAACAACCAGCTCGGCGCCCGCTACGTCGGCATCAACACCGATCGCACCATCGTCACCACCTTCGCGGTCGGCTCGATGCTGGGCGCCACGGCGGGAATCCTGGTCGGCCTCTACGACGGCGCCATCTCGCCGCACATGGGCTTCGCGCCCGGCGTGAAGGCCTTCGTCGCCATGGTGATGGGCGGCCTGTCGAGCATCCCGGGGGCGGTCGCCTGCGCCCTGCTGCTCGGCGTGTCGGAGAGCATCGCGACCGAGTTCCTGTCGAGCGGCTGGAAGGACCTGATCACCTACAGCCTTCTGGTCATCACGCTGGTCTTCTTCCCGCAAGGATTGTTCGGACATGGACGTGAACGTGCCTGACGCCCGGCTGATGCCGGCCACCCTCGCGCCGCCCGCCGCGTTTTCCGGGCGAGGCCGGCGGTTCGCCTGGACCCTTCTCCTGCTGGCGGTCGCCTTCGGCGCCGTGCCCGCCGCCATCGTCGGCACCGGGTCCAGCTACCTCGCCCAGATCGCCATCACGACGATGATCTTCGTCATCCTGTCGGCCAGCCTGAACCACGTGACGGGCACCGCCGGGCTGCTGTCGATCGGCCACGCCGCCTTCTACGGCATCGGCGCCTACGCGGCGGCGCTGCTGTCCACGAAGGCCGGCCTGCCCTTCATCGTCACGCTGCCGGCGGCGGGGCTGATCGCCGCGCTGTTCGGCTTCCTGGTGGCGCTGCCGACCATGCGGCTGGTCAGCATCTACTTCGCCGTCGCCACGCTCGGCATCGGCGAGATGATCTACGTGATCCTGCTGAACTGGGTGGACTTCACCCGCGGCCCGATGGGCATCCGCGGCATCCCGCCGATCTCGCTGTTCGGCTGGCAGGCCGACACGCTGCTCAGCCGCTATCTGGCGGTCGCGGTCATCGCCGTCGCCTGCGTCTGGGTGCTGCACCGGCTGACCCACTCCTACTACGGCAACGCGCTGCGGGCTCTGCGCGAGGACGACCAGTGCGCCGACAGCATGGGCATCAACGTGGAGCGGCTGAAGATCGAGTCCTTCGTCGTCGCCACCTTCTTCGCCGGCATCGCCGGGGCGCTGCTCGCCCACACCTCCGCCTACATCGCGCCGGACAACTTCCGCTTCATGGAATCGATCCTGATCCTGGCGATGGTGGTGGTCGGCGGTCTCGGCAGCCTTCCCGGCGCGGTCGTCGGCGCCCTGTTCATGATCGTCCTGCCGGAGGCGCTGCGCGACATCGGCGATTACCGCATGATCGCCGTCGGGGCGACCATGTTCCTGTCCATCCTGCTGCTGCCCAAGGGCATGCTGGCCGAAGGCACCGCGCTGGGCTTCGTCCGCCGCTCCTTCTCCCGCGGCTGGGCCACCATCGCCGGCGGCACGCCCGTCGGCTGGAAGTGAGGCGGATCATGAGCAACACGCTTCTCTCCATCCAGGGGCTGACCCGGCGCTTCGGCGGCCTGCTGGCGGTCAGCGACGTCAGCGCCACCATCGCCAAGGGCGAGCTGGTCGGGCTGATCGGCCCCAACGGCGCCGGCAAGACCACCCTGTTCAACCTGATCACCGGCTTCACCCCGCCGTCGGACGGCACGGTGACCTTCGACGGGCAGGACGTCACGGGGCGCAAGCCCTGGCAGATCGCCCGCATGGGCATGGGCCGCACCTTCCAGAACCTGCGCGTCTTCCCCAACATGACGGTGTTCGACAACGTGTCGGTGGGTGCGGTCGGCGCCTTCGGCCAGTCGCCCTGGCGGGCGCTGGTCAACGGCGGCGCCCACAGCCGCGCGGTCAGCGAGCGCAGCTGGGAGGCGCTGGAGCGCGTCGGCCTGACCGCCCAGGCCGGGGACATCGCCGCCAACCTGTCCTACGGCAAGCGCAAGTATCTGGAGATCGCCCGCGCCCTGGCGACGTCGCCCCGCCTGCTGATCCTCGACGAGCCGGCGGCGGGCCTGAACGACACCGAGACGGCGGAGCTGGCCGACTTCATCCGCCGCCTGCACGCCGGCGGCGTCACCGTTCTGCTGGTGGAGCACGACATGGGGCTGGTGATGGGAAGCTGCAGCCGCGTCATCGTGCTTGCCTCGGGCCGCAAGATCGCCGACGGCACGCCGGAGGCGGTGCAGCGCGACCCCGCCGTCCTCGAAGCCTATCTGGGAGTGGAAGACGATGCCGCTTGACGGAGCACAAGCCACCACTCGCCGCATTCTTGAGGTCCGCGACCTGACGGTGCGCATGGGGCCGCAGGAGATCCTGCGCGGCGTCTCGCTCGACGTGGCGGAGGGGGCCATCGTCGCCGTGCTGGGCGCCAACGGCGTTGGCAAGACCACGCTGATGCGCGCCTTGTCGGGCATCTACCGCACCAGCGGTGGCGCCACCGTCTTCGATGGCGAGGACATGACCGACAGCCCCAGCCACGAGGTGGTGCGCCGCGGCCTCGCCCAGGCGCCGGAAGGTCGGCAGATCTTCGGCACCATGACGGTGCGGGAGAACCTGCTGCTCGGCGGGCGGACGCTGCGCCACGACCGCGCCGCCCGCATGGAGCGAATGCTGGAGCTGTTCCCCCGCCTGCGCGAGCGGCTGACCCAGAAGGCGGGATCGCTGTCGGGCGGCGAGCAGCAGATGCTGTGCATCGCCCGTGCCCTGATGTCGAAGCCCCGCCTGCTACTGCTCGACGAGCCGTCGCTCGGCCTCGCGCCGATGGTGGTGAAGCAGATCTTCGACCTGCTGGTCCAGATCCGCGGCGAGGGCACCTCGATCCTGCTGGTGGAGCAGAACGCCCGCGCCGCGCTGCGCGTCGCCGATCACGCCTATGTCATGGAGGCGGGAAGGGTGACACTCTCGGGCAGCGCCGCCGATCTGGCCGCCGACCCGCGCGTGCGGGCGGCCTATCTCGGCGGCTGACGGAAAAAGGACCGCAGCGATGACAACCGGAAACGACACCCCCGCGCCCACCGCCACCCCTCTGCCCATCCTGGAGCGGCGGCGCATCGAGGCGGCCTTCGCCAAGGCTCTCTACGACCAGCTCCTGCCCGAGATCGGGCGGGAGCGGGCGCGCGCCGTGCTCGCCCGCGCCATCGAGGTGATGGCCCGCGAGGCCGGCGCCGCCATGGCCGCGGAGGACCGCGCCACCCGCGGCACCGCCGACCTCGCCACCTTCCATGAGCGGCTGGCCCTGTGGACCGCCGGGGACGCCCTGCGGCTGGAGGTGATCGAGAGCGCGCCCGACCGGCTGGGCTTCAACGTCACCCGCTGCCGCTACGCCGAAAGCTACCGCGCCATGGGCGTGGAGGAGATCGGCGACATCCTGTCCTGCAACCGGGACGGCGAGTTCATGTGCGGCTACCGCCCCGACGTCCGATTCACCCGCACCCAGACCATCATGCAGGGCGCCAGCCACTGCGACTTCCGCTACAGCCTGCCGGCGGGCGGACCCCAGGAGTCCCCGGAATGACCATCCCCGCGAACGTCCGCCTGCATCCCGCCGCCGAGGCCCTGGCCCCGGAGATGCGGCAATGGCGGCACCATCTGCACGCCCATCCCGAAACCGCCTTCGAGGAGCACGAGACCGCCGCCTTCGTCGCGGACAAGCTGCGCGCCTTCGGGCTGGAGGTGGCGACGGGGCTGGGGCGCACCGGCGTGGTCGGCACGCTGAAGGGCCGTCGCCCCGGCGGCCGCGCCATCGCGCTGCGCGCCGACATGGACGCGCTGCACATCCATGAGACCAACGGTTTCGCCCATCGCTCGGTCAATCCGGGGCGGATGCACGCCTGCGGCCACGACGGCCACACCACCATGCTGCTGGGGGCCACCAAGGTCCTGGCCGACGATCCCGACTTCGCCGGGACGCTGCACGTCATCTTCCAGCCGGCGGAGGAGAACGAGGGCGGCGCCCGCGAGATGATCGCCGAGGGGCTGTTCGAGCGGTTCCCGGTGGACGGCGTCTACGGCATGCACAACTGGCCGGGCCTGCCGCTGGGCCAGATCGCGCTGCGGCCGGGGCCGATGATGGGCAGCTACGACATCTTCGAGGTGACGGTCCACGGCAAGGGCAGCCACGCCGCCATGCCGCATCTCGGCCACGACCCGATGACCGCCGCCGGCCATCTGCTGACCACCCTGCAGACCATTCCGGGGCGCAGCCTGCACCCGCTCGACAGCGCCGTGGTCTCCACCACCTGGATCACCGGCGGCGACACCTGGAACGTCATCCCGGCGGAGGTGACGCTGCGCGGCACCGTCCGCGCCTTCAAGGAGGGGGTGCAGGATGTGGTCGAGGCGCGGCTGCGCGCGCTCGCCGAGCACACTGCCGCCGCCTTCGGCTGCACCGCCAGCGTGCGCTACGAGCGGCGCTACCCGGCGACGGTCAACAGCGCCGCCGAGACCGCGCTGTGCGCCCGCGTCGCCGCATCGCTGGTCGGCGAGGAGAACATCGACCACGACCCGATGCCCTCCATGGGCGCGGAGGATTTCGCCTTCATGCTGAAGGAGCGGCCGGGCTGCTACGTCTGGCTGGGCAACGGGCCGACGGACGGCGGCTGCCTGCTGCACAACCCCGGCTACGACTTCAACGACGCCAACCTGGCCATCGGCGCCAGCTATTGGGTGGCGCTGGCGAAGACGCTGCTGGTGGAGGAGGGGGCGCGATGAGCGCGCTTCTCAAACCGCTGCTGGACGCGCCGCTGCCGGAGTCCCACTGGGCGGCCAGCGCCGTGGCCGGCCCGGAGAGCGGCCCGCTGGACGGGGCGATCCGGGTGGACGTGGCGGTGGTGGGGGCGGGCGTCACCGGCCTGTCCACGGCGATCCATCTGGCCGAGCGGGGCGTGCGCGTGGCGGTGCTGGAGGCGCGCGAGCCGGGATTCGGCGGGTCGGGCCGCAACAACGGCCAGATCATCCCGACGCTGTCGCGCCTCGACCCCGTCAACCTGACGGCGGCCTACGGCGAGGCGAAGGGATCGGCGCTGGCCCGCATGGTCGGCGGCTCGGCGGCGCTGGTCTTCGACCTGATCGAACGCTACCAGATGCGTTGCGACGGCGTGCAGAAGGGCTGGATCCAGCCGGCCCACCGGCCGGGCCGCATGGCGGCGGCCGAGCAGCGGGTAGCGCAATGGCGGGCGCTGGGGGCCGAGGTCGCCTTGCTCGACGCAGCGCAGACGGAACGGGCGCTGGGCACGCGCTTCTGGCACGGCGCCATGGTCGCCCCGACCGGCGGCCATGTGAACCCGCTGTCGCTGGCCCGCGAAATGGCGCGGGCCGCCCTCGGGCTGAGCGTCGCCATCCACAGCGACACGGCCGTCGCCGCCATCGACCGCGTCGGAACCGCTTGGCGGCTGACCACGCCGCGCGGCAGCGTGACCTCCGACCGCGTCGTTCTGGCGACCAACGCCTACACCGACGATCTGTGGCCGGGGCTGCGCCGCTCCATCGTGCCGGTGCTGAACTTCCAGATGGTGACGGAGCCGCTGCCCGCCGCCCTGCGCGCCAGCGTGCTGCCCTCCGACATGGCGTGCAGCGACACCCGCGGCGACCTGCATTTCTTCCGCTGGACCGCCGACAACCGGCTGGTCTCCGGCTGCACGCTGGTGCGGTCGGCGGACGCCGAGCGGCGGGCGCGGGAGCGCACGCGGGAACGCATCCGCCGCGTCTTTCCCCAGATCGGCAACCCGGCCATCGCGCGGAGCTGGAGCGGGCATCTGGCGATGACCGCCGATTTCCGGCCCCATTTCCACGAGCTGGCGCCCGGCGTGACCGGGGCGGTCGGCTACAACGGGCGCGGCATGGCGCTGGGCACCGCCGTAGGCCGCGAACTGGCGCGCCACGCCACGGGGACGGCCGCGCCCGAGCTGGCCTTGCCCTTCACCCCGGTGAAGCCGCTGCCGTTCCACGATCTGGTGACGCGCTTCTCCCGGCTCTACATGCTGCACCTGCGCCGGTTGGACCGCACGGGCTGAGGGTTGGGCGAAAATCCCTCACCCTCTGGGGAGAGGGTGGCCCGAAGGGCCGGGTGAGGGGGGTGCGCTTGTGCCGGACGCTCCGCCACGCGCAAACCCCCTCACCCTAACCCTCTCCCCAGAGGGGAGAGGGGATAGAGCAGGCGATGGCCTTGGACAAAACCTCCGGCGGTTGACAGTGCGGGGTTGGCCCGGCCACTGTGGCGCCATCCCGAAGCGGCCCCACGCGGATTGCCCCGGCTCATGGCCACCGTCTCCGAAGCCCTGTCCATCGCGCTCGACCATCACATCGCCGGGCGGGTGGCGGAGGCGGAGACTCTCTATGGCCGGATACTGGAGGCGGTCCCCGGTCATCCCGACGCCAGCCATCTGATGGGGCTGCTGCTCGCCCAGACCGGGCGGGTCGCGGCGGCGCTCGCCCATCTCGACGCCGCCGTGGCCGGCGATCCGGCGTCGCCGCCCTACCATCTCAACCGCGGCAAGGTTCAGGACGCGCTCGGGCAAACCGCGGAGGCGGCGACGAGCTGGCTCGCCACGCTGCGCCTGCAGCCGGATCATGGGGAGGCGGCGGAACGGCTGGCTCCGGCGCTCCGCCTGTTGGCCGAGACCGCCTTCGATTCCGGCGCCCTGGCCTCCGCCGCGGCGCTTTACGAACGGGTGCTGACCCTCGATCCGCAAAACCTGTCTGCCGCCTTCGACGCGGCGATGGCCGCCAAGGGGTTGGGACGGTCGGAAGAAGCCGCCCGGCTGGCCGGGCTCGCAGCCCGGCTCGACCCGGCGCTGTTGCGCGCCCGCATGGTTGAGGCGGAGGCATGGCAGGCGCTCGGCCAGACGGAACGGGCCATTGCGGCGCTTCGTCCGGCGGTGGCCCTGGACCCCGCGCAGGGCGGTTGTTGGGCGAGCCTCTGCCTGCTGCGCAGCGAACTGGGTCAGCGCGGCGCGGCGGTCACGGCGGGGCGCCGCGCCGCGCTGGCAGCACCCGCCGACACCGGGCTGCTGGTCCGGCTCGCCGCCGCCCAGCAGATCGCCGAGAAGCCGCACGGCGCGCTGGCGGCGGCGCGGCGCGGCTTGTCGCTCGACCCCGCCTCGGCGGAACTGCACCTCGCCCTCGGCGCGGCGCTCGACGCGTTGCACGCCCTGGAGACGGCCGGGCGGGTGCTGAACCGCGCCGGTCGGCTGCGTCCGGGCGACGCGGCGGCGCTGGCCGAGCGTGGCCGCCTGTGCGAGCGCGCCGGCTTGCCGGAGCGGGCGGCGGCACTGCTGCAACGGGCGCTGGCCGCGCGTCCGGACGACGGGGACTCGTGGGTGGCGCTCGGCCGTGCCGCGCTGCGGCGGGGTGATGCGGCGTGGGCCGGACGCTGCACGCGTCGGGCGCTGCGGCTCACCCCCGGCCTGCCCGCAGCCCTGCTGCTGGCCGGTGAAGTCCGTGAGGCGCAGGGGGCCGACGGCGAGGCGCTGGCGCTCTACGACCGGGCGATCGCCGCGGCACCGGGCATCGGCACGGGCTTCTCGCGCCGGGCGATATTGCTGCTGCGCCGGGCTGTGGGCGACGCCCCGTCGCCACGCCGAGCGTCAGGCAAGCGGCGCCTGTCGGTGTCCACGCTCGGCCATGTGGGGCGGTTCGGCAATCAGCTCCTGCAATACGGGTATCTGCGCGTCTGCGCGGAGCGGAACGGGATGGAGTTGGAAACGCCAAAGTGGATCGGGCGTCATCTCTACGGCCTGGACGACCCGCTCCCCGGCCCGCCGCTGCCCAGCCTGCACGAGGAGGACTGCGGCGTTCAGGCGCTGCTGGACGGGCGGGCGCTGGCGGGCGCGGACGGTCACGACGTGGTCGGCTACTTCTGTGGCGACACCACGCCCCTGGCGCCGCACCGCGCGCGGTTCCGCGCCCTCTTCACGCCGGTCGGCGCGGTGGCGGAGCGCGCCGCGGCGGCGCTGGACGGGTTGCGGGCGCGCGGGCGGACCCTGGTGGCGATCCATCTGCGCCGCGGCGATTTCGGCCGGAACGACCGGTTCTGGATCGCGCCGGAGGGCTGGTATCTCGATTGGCTGGCCGACCTGTGGCCCAAGCTGGATGGGCCGGTGCTCTACCTCGCCACCGATGCGCCGGAGCTGGCGGAGCGCTTCAGCCGCTATCGCCCCGTCCTCGCCGGCGATCTGGGGACGCCGCTGCCGGGGGCGGAGCTCTTCACCGACCACTGGATTCTGTCGCGGGCCGACCGGGTCGCCGTGTCCAACAGCTCCTTCTCGGTGACGGCGGCGATGCTGAACCCGGCTCTGCGCGCCGCCCTGCGTCCGGATCGCGAAAGGGCGCGGCTGGTGCCCTTCGATCCCTGGTGCGGGCCGGTCCTGCTTCCCTGAGCGATATCAGCCGGGACGGCGCACGTAGAGCGCGTCGCCCCAGCTGTGATGGTAGGGGCTGACCTCGGCGACGCGGGCGAAGCCGTGGGCGAACAGGATGTCGTCCACATCGGCGGCGAGGCCCGAGCCCTCATACAGCTCCGCGTAGCTCACCTCGGTCACCACCGCGTCGAACCGGGGCAGCAGATCGCCGCAGCCGTTGAGAATCCGGCGTTCCGAGCCCTGCGCGTCGATCACCAGCACGTTGAAACCCCCCGGCGCGAGGCCGTTGGACGCCAGCAGGTCCGGCAGGGTCCGGGTTTCCACCTCGATGACTTCGTCGACGGTGATGTGGGGATAGACGGTCAGATGGCCGGTCGGCTCCAGCAGGGAGCTGGACTGGCGGCTCGACATGCGGGAAAAGCGCGCCCGCCCGGCGGTGTCGGAGACTGCCGCGTTCACGCAGACGACGTCGCCGTGGTCGGCGAAACTGGCCTGGAGCGTGGCGAAGGTTGCCGGGTCCGCCTCGACGAACAGGACGCGGGCACCGCCAGCCTCCTGGTAGTTGGCGTATTCCTCCCCCTCATGGGCCCCGACATGGATGATGCCGCGCGGCACGACGCCGTGGCGGGGAAACAGGTCCTTGTAGCGGAACATGCCCTGGCTGCGCGCGAACAGCCGGTTCCAGTGCCGGGGGGCGACCGCCATGTGCGTGCCGCCGCGCCCGTCCTTCGGTGGCGTGCTGCGGAATTCCAGATTGCGGTCGGCGAAGCGGAACAGCGAATAGCCGCTGGCCTGCAGGCGCGCGTAGAGCGCGGCCAACTGCCCTCCGGCCTCGGCCTCTTCAAACTGAAGGAAGTCGATGCGGCGCAGGCGCAGCAGATCGGCCGCGCCGTCCAGCACCGCCAGGGCGTCGCCGCAGCCGTCCAGAACCAGCCAGTCGATGTGGCGCGGCCCAACCGGACCACACCACGCGTCGAGTTCCGGTTGGGAGGTCGGCAGGGCGAAGCATGTCCGGCCAGGGGCGGCGGAGTCCGTCCAGCGTCCCGCACCATTTCCGACCGCCACCAGAGTGGCTTCGGGTGGCAGGAAGGCTTTCTGAAGCGCAAGGCCGGGAAGGGGGAGCGTCTCGTGCTGCATCTCATCACCGTCATGGGCCTGATTGACAGTCCCAAGGGATGATCGCAGCCGCTTCCCGTCGCCTTGGCACGGTGGCCATTGTGGAAGCGGACGCGGGGCGGGTCAACGGCACCGCCCCGATCGCAATGGTTGATGCCCTCAGGCCGCGCGGTGGAGGAAGCCCAGATGCTGCGGCGCCAGGGTGGAGGCCCACTCCTCCGCCGCGTCCTGCGCCTCGCGGCGGGTGGCGAACCAGCGGGCGTCGGGGGTCCAGCTCAGCCCCTCATGCTCCGCGTGCCAGTTCCACCAGCCGTCGGTGGCCTCGCAGACCGTCAGCATCACGCCGAACGCGGATTCCAGGGCGCGGGCGCCGGTCTTAGCCTTTTCGTTATGCCAGTCCATAAGCGTTACTCCAGATGTCCTGCCTTTCGGCATAGCATAGTTCGGTAGACGAACAAAACCAAAAAACGGAGAAGGCTGCTCGGGATTGTCGCTCCGGACGCTGTGTCCCCTCACTCCGGTAAGGACGCAAACGCCGCGGGCTGCGTGACTATTCCATGGCGCGCGCGGCGCGCGCGTTCGGCGGCGCGATGCCCCAGCTGGACGGTCATGATTCCCAGGGTGATTCCCATGGCGTCCCCGGCCAGATCGGACAGGCTGGCTTCGCGTCCCGGAACGAAGGATTGCGCCACCTCGATGGCGGCGCCGAGCGCGAAGACCGCCAGCACCGCCAGGACGGCGGTGCGCCGGCTGGCGCTGGCCAGGATGCCGAGCAGAGTGAGGAGCCCGAAGGCCCCGGCGTGCACCAGCTTGTCGAAGCCATAAAGGCCGCTGGGCGCCAACTGCGGTTGCAGCGCGGCCCAGAAGGCGATCCCCGTGAGACCGAGAAGGGCGCAGAGCGCGAGCCGGCGCCAAACAAGGGGAAGTGGGCGGAACGTCATGACGGCCTCCTGCGACGAAGGCCATCCTGCGCGGAACAGTCTCAAGAGCCGGTTAACCGCCCGATGTCCGCGCTGTGACATCAGGCGGGCAAGGCTCGTTTCAGGAACCGGTCGCCAGCCCCATGGCAATGCCGCGCGCTTCAGTGAAGGCCGCGCGCTGCTGCACCAGCGTCCCATCGGCGTAGACGCCCCAGCCGCTCTGCGAGCCGGTGGCGTGGTAACGGATTTCGATCCGGCGGTGACAGTCCTGCATCACGAAGTGACACGGACTGATCTTCTTCCACATGGACACCATCGGCATGTCGGGCACCCATCCAAGCGATGAATTACGATGACTGTACCAATGGCCGATTATGGTTGCCGTGATATTAACGAGACGGCGTTCGATTCCCGCGCAAAATGGGTAGTGGCCTGTTCAGGCGTGGTTTTTCCGAGTTTCCAAGCATCCGGGAGCGACCTGGACCGGCTTTCCGGGGAGGGGCATATGCCCGATGGGAGGACGTGCCTCGGACTTCATTGGTTAATATTCTACTAACGGACGGGTAGCCGGCCCGCCAACGATAGGGTAGGGTTGCTCATCTCAATCACCTTCGAGAGTGACTGGACGATGCAATCGGTCTCCATCTTTCTGATCGACGCCAACAAACTTTTCCGCGAAGGCATGAAGGCCCTCTTCTCGGAAGGGGAGTTCCGCATCACGAAAGAGGCCGCCAGTTTCAGCGACGTACCGCCGCCGGGCATGATGGAGGGCGACATGCCCGAGCTGATCATGATGGACCCGGCTTCCGCCAACGGCACGGTCCAGGCCGTCACCGTCCTGCGGGAGCAGTATCCGAGCGCGCGGCTCGTCCTTCTGGCCAGCCACCTCGACGCCCAGGAAATGGCCAACGCCATCCAGGCCGGCGCCGACGCCTTTCTGATGAAGGACATTTCCCCGGCCGCGCTGGCGCAGTCGCTGCGTCTGGTGATGATCGGCGAAAAGGTCTTCCCGACCCATCTCGCCGCCCTTCTCATCACCGGCAAGGCCGGCGCCAACACCAGCGCCAACGGCCCGACCGCGGCCAAGGGCCTGTCGCAGCGCGAGACGCAGATCCTGGAGCGCCTGCTTCAGGGTGATAGCAACAAGATGATCGCCAATCATCTGAACATCACCGAAGCGACGGTGAAGGTTCACCTGAAGAGCCTGCTGCGCAAGATCAACGCCTCCAACCGCACCCAGGCGGCCATCTGGGCGCTGGAGAACGGGTTCGGCGGCAAGGTGGAAAAGCCGATGGAAGCCGTCGCCTAAGGTTCAGGACGCCGCGCCATCCCGGAATCCGGTGGCTTCAAAGCCGTCAGGCTGGAAAAGTCAGAACGAAGCGGGTTCCGGGGCGGCCGCCCTGATCGGGGCGGTCGATCTCCAGCTTTCCGCCGAGCTGGCGCACCAGACCGTGCACCAGCGTCATGCCCATGCCCTGCCCCGACCCGGCGGGCTTCATGGTGCCGGCGCCGTCCGGCAGGCCGGCCCCGTCGTCGGTCACCGTCAGTCGGCGGTCGTCGCCGCAGGCTTCGAACCGCACCGTCACCGTCCCCTGCTGGTGCGCGCCGAAGGCGTGCTTCAGGGCGTTCAGCACCAGCTCCGTCACGATCAGCCCCATGGACGAGGCCTGCGCGGCGGACATCGGGATGCCTTGCGCGGAGTCGATGACCAGCGTGCAGCGGCCCGAATCGATGAAGGCACCGGTCAGGCTTTCCCCCAGCCGTTGCAGATAGTCGGCCGCGTCGAGCGTGGCGAGGTCGTTGCGCGTCGCCTCGAACAGGCGGCGCTGCACCAGCGCCATCGCCTGGATTCGTGAAAAGGCCTGTTCCACCGCCTTGCGCGCCGCCGGGTCGGTGACCGTGGCGGTCTGCATCGACACCAGCCCGTGCAGAAGCTGGAAGCTGTTCATGATGCGGTGGCTCATCTCACGGGCCACCAACTCGCTGCGGCGGGCCTCGTCCAGCGCCGCGGCCAAGCCCTGCGCCGCCCGCTTTTCCGCGTCGATGTCGCTGACCACGGCGACCACGCCGGTGATCCGCCCCTCGCTGTCGCGCAGCGGGGCCGCCGACACGCGCGTCCAATGCTCCGTCCCGTCGGCGGCGCGGTGCAGGAAATCCATGCCGGGCACCACGATCTCGCCCCGCAAAGCGCGCGCGCCCGAGAAATCCTTGCGCTCGACCGGCCGCCCGTCGGGGTGGAAGGCGCGCCAACGCGCCGCCTCCCGGTCGTCGGCGGAGGGCAGGGAACCGTTGGTGTAGTCGCGCATCAGCCGGTTGTTGCGGGTGGTGCGGCCCTGCGTGTCGTAGACGGCGACGCCGACCGGCAGATGCTCCAGAACCGAGGACAGCAGCGCTTCGCTGGACTGGCGCTCCCGCTCCGTCCGGTCCCGCTCGATCAGCAGGGCGGCGGTGTGCGTCAGCAGATCCACCGACTCCAGGTCCAGCGGGCCGGGCGCGCAGGGGGTGGCGTGGTAGATGGTGAAGGCGCCCAGCACCGTCCCATTGACCGCGCGGATCGGGGTGGACCAGCAGGCGGCGATGCCATGCTCCCGCGTCAGCGCGTGGTAGGGCGCCCAGCGCGGGTCCAGCGCCACATTCTCGACCACGACCCGTTCCCCGCTGTGGGCGGCCAGACCACAGGAGGGGGCTTGCGGCCCGATCTCGAACCCATCCACCACCCGCGTGTAGGTGTCCGGCAAGCCCGCCGCCACGCCGAAGCGCAGGCTGAGACCGCCCTCGTCCACCAGAAAGATGGCCGCCCGCGCGCCGAGCTGTTCGGCGCCCGCCCGGACCAGCAAGGCCAACACCTCGTCCAGCCCGGCGCCGCCGATTGCCCGCTCCAGGGCGGTCTTCTGGGCGAGCAGCAGCCGTTCCGATCGTCGGACGCCGCCGCTGTCCCGCTCCGCCCCATGATCGTCCACTGTGCCGTCGCCTTTGCGCTTGATGCCGCGCCCCGCGGGGCCACGGCATGGTACGCGTCCACCCCCAGCCGCGCCAGAGGATGCGGCTATGGCTTTGGTTGGACGCAAAATTTGTGCGGAAATGCCCGCGTCGGTCGGTGTCGTCAGTTGGTGTCTTCGGGGTAGGGGGGCGAGGTGCGCCAGGAGAACAGCGTCATCGCCCGGTAGCTCTGTTCCCCCGACAGGCCGTAGGCCGGCTCCGTCGAGGCGACCAGGGCGCCGCTCTGGTTGTCGTAGGCGAAGGCGGAGAATTTCGCGACCGCCTGGTTCTCGGTGGAGCTGTAGACCGACGCTTCCGGCAAGGTGATCGTGCCGGGCAGGGTGATGGGGGGAATGCCCAGCACCGTCTTGCTCTGGTTCACCGACAGGGCGCCCAGCCGGATCTCGATGATCGTGTCGGCGGCGGCCCGGTCGGGGACGAGGCGGATGCCCTGGCGCAGCAGCGATTCCTTGATCGCGCTGGCGGCGTATTTGGAGTCGGTGCCGTCGAAATTGCCGGTGTCGAGGAAGGCCCGCTTGTCCGCCGGCAGATCCAGCCGCAGGCGGTTGGCGGCGTTGTCCGCAGCGCTGGAAATCAGGAGCTGTTCGGTGGCGGTCCGGGACGGAAGGCTTTCCTTCACATCGGTGCATCCGGCGGCCAGGGCCGCGGTGGCCGCCAGCGCTGCAAGGATCATCGGTCTGTTGCGGGGCATTCGGGTCCTCGTGCTTTTCGCCTCCGGCTTCTCAGGTTCGCCCGGTCTGGGCAAGGGAGAGATTTGGGACCAGCCCCACACGCCGAACAAACGAAACGCGCCGGACAAAAAAAAGCCACGCACGGGAACCGCGCGTGGCCTGAGTCTAGGGAGGAAACGCCCTATAGAGCGTGCTGCCGAGGCAGCAAAAGAAAGATAGGGTCGACGAGGCGTTCTGTCCAGGGGTTATGTAAACGTTTTCATCTCAACGACGCTTTCGCAGCGCTGTTACGCCGTCACCACGGTACTGACCGGACGCTTCAGGAATCGCAGCGCGACCGCCGTGGTGACCGTCCCGGCGACCAGCGCCACGCCGTAACCCGCCAGATGGGTTACGGCGTTGGGGATGGGCAGGACGAAGATGCCGCCGTGCGGAACCTTCAGCTCGGCCCCGATGCCCATGGAGATAGCGCCGGTCAGCGCCGCGCCCAGCACCAGCGCCGGGATGACGCGCAGCGGGTCGCGGGCGGCGAAGGGGATGGCGCCCTCGGTGATGAAGGCGATGCCCAGGATACCCGCGGCGTTGCCGGCCTCCCGCTCCTCCCGGGTGAAGCGGTCCGCGAACAGCTTGGTGGCGAGCGCCAGGCCCAGCGGCGGCACCATGCCGGCGGCCATGGCGGCGGCCATCGGCGTGTAGACCTGGGACGCGATCAGGCCGGTGGAGAAGGCATAGGCGGCCTTGTTGACCGGCCCGCCCATGTCGAAGGCCATCATGGCGCCGATCAGCAGGCCGAGCAGGATCGCGCTGCTGCCCTGCATGCCCTTCAGCCAGGCGCTCAGCGTCGCCAGGGCCTCCGCCACCGGGGCGCCGACCACGTAGATCATGGCGAGGCCGGTGACCAGCGAGCCGAGCAGCGGCAGGATCAGCACCGGCTTCAGCCCCTCCAGATTCTTGTGCAGCTTGATGTTGCGGTTGAGGAAACTGGTGGCGTAGCCGGCGATGAAGCCCGCGACGATGCCGCCGAGGAAGCCGGCGCCGAGGTTGGCGGCCAGGATGCCGCCGATCATGCCCGGCGTGATGCCCGGACGGTCGGCGATGGAGAAGGCGATGTAGCCGGCCAGCGCCGGAACCATCAGCGCGAAGGCGCCCTTGGCCCCGATCTGGAACAGTGCGTTGCCCAGCGTGCCCTGCTGGCTGTCCTCGAACACGTAGATGCCGCCGAGCGCGAAGGCGATGGCGATCAGCAGGCCGCCGGTCACCACGAAGGGCAGCATGAAGGACACACCGGTCATCAGATGCTTGTAGGGGCCGCTGCGCTGAGCCGCTACGTGCTCCGCCTTGGCGGCCTTGCCCGCCGCCACGCCGTCGGCCAGCGCCGGGGCGGTGCCGTGGGGCTGCGCCTCGGCCAGGGCGCGTTCGACCAGGGCGCGCCCGTCGTTGATGGCGGGCTTGGTGCCGCTCTTGAAGACGCGCTTGCCGGCGAAGCGGGCAAGGTCCACCTGCGTGTCGGCGGCGATCAGCACGACGTCGGCCTCGCGGATCTCCTGCTCGGTCAGCGTGTCGCGCGCGCCGACCGAGCCCTGGGTCTCGACCCGAACGGCGTGGCCCAGCGCCCGGGCGGCCTGCTGGATGCCCTCCGCCGCCATGAAGGTGTGGGCGATGCCGGTGGGGCAGGAGGTGATGGCGACGATCTTCTTCGTCCCCGCCTGCGCCGGAGCTTGGGCCGGGGCGGACGCGAGCGCCTGCTCCAGCACGGCCCGCGCGTCGCGCAGCACGGCGTCGAGCGCCGCGGCGCTGCGCTTCAGACCGGCGAAGCGCTCCTCGCCCAGATCGCCGGAACCGACGAGAATGACCCCCTGCGCGCCCTGCGCCGCCCCGGTGGGCAGCGTGTTGCGCACGCCGAGGCTGGAGCGCACCTCCACCTGGATGGTGTGGCCGAGCGCTGCCGCGGCCTTGCGCAGCGCTTCGGCGGCCAGGACGGCCTGGGTGCTGAGATCGCCCGCCGCGATCACGGCCAGCATGTTCGCCATGGTTTCCTCCCGAGCGGTCGCCCGCTCCCCGTTCATTAAAGCGTTGATATCTCGACCTGTCCGGCCAGCGCGCGGACCGCGTCCGCCCCTGGCAGGTTGGGTCCGAAGCAGCCGAGCTTCGCCGTGGCGAAGGCCACCGACAGGCGGGCGACGCCGTCCAGCGGCGCGTCCGCGCTGAAGGCGGCGATCAGCCCCGCCACCATGGCGTCGCCGGCTCCCACCGTGCTCAGCGCGTTGACCGCCGGCAGCCGGGCGTGCAGCGCCGGGCCGTCGGCCACGAACAGCGCGCCGTCCGCCCCCAGCGAGACCACCACGACCGCCACGCCGTTCCGGTGCAGGCCGCGCGCCGCTTCCAGCAGGTCGGCGGTGGCGGGCAGGGGCGCGCCGGCCCAGGCTTCCAGTTCGTGCCGGTTCGGCTTGATGCAGAAGGGCAGGTCCGGGGCGGCCAGCGCCGCCGCCAGCGGCGGGCCGCTGCTGTCCAGCACCACGCGGGCGCCCTGGGCGCGCAGGTCCGCGGTCAGCGTCGCGTAGCTGTCCGCCGGCAGACCGTCCGGCAGGCTTCCCGCCAGCAGGACCGGCGTGCCGGGCAGGACCAGTTCGCGCAGGGTGCGGCGCACGCGGTCGAGCGCGTCCGGATCGGCGGTCAGGCCGGGCAGGTTGAGGTCGGTGGTGTCGGCGGCGGCGCGGTCGGCGATCTTGACGTTGACGCGCGTCTCGCCGGGCAGCCGGACGAAGCGGTCGGCGATGCCCTTGGCGGCGAACAGCGCCTCGAAAGCCGCGGCGTTGCCGTCGCCCAGCAGGCCGGTGGCGATGACCGGCGTGCCCCAGTCGGCGAGGCAGCTCGCCACGTTCACGCCCTTGCCGCCGGCGTTCCGCCGCACGGCGCTCGCCCGGTGGACATGGCCGGGGCGCAGCGCTTCGACCGTGATGGTCTGGTCGATGGCCGGGTTCAGCGTGACGGTGACGACCGGCCGGATGTCGTTGTCGACTGTGCTCATGCTTCGCCTCCGTCGAGCGCGCGCACCGCGTCGGCGGTCTCGCAGTCCAGCGCCCGCCGCGCGGCCTCCTTCAGGGCGGACAGGTCGCTGCCGCGCAGCCGGTCCTTCACGGCGGGGATGTCGCGCGGCGTCATCGACAGCTCGCGCACGCCGAGCCCGGTCAGCAGCGCCGCGCCGAACGGGTCGCCGGCGATGCCGCCGCAGACGCCGACCCAGCGCCCGTGCCGCTCCGCCCCCTCCACCGTCAGGCGGATCAGCCGCAGGACGGCGGGGTGCAGGCTGTCGGCCTCCGCCGCCAGTTCGGGGTGCTGGCGGTCGATGGCCAGCGCGTATTGCGTCAGGTCGTTGGTGCCGATGGAGAAGAAGTCGACATGGCGGGCCAGCACGTCGGCTTGGATCGCCGCCGCCGGAACCTCGACCATGATGCCCAGCGGCACGGCCGGGGCGTCCAGCTCCGCCCGGATGCGGTCGCAGGCGGCGCGCAGGGCCTGCACCTCGCCCAGCGCCGTGATCATCGGGAACATGATCGACAGGTTTCCACCGCCCTTGGCCTCGCCGTCCTTGGCGGCGCGGTAGAGGGCGCGGAGCTGCGTCTCCAGCAGTTCGGGCTTGCGCAGCAGCAGGCGGGCGCCGCGCACGCCGAGGAAGGGGTTCTCCTCGTGGGGAAGCTGGAGGTGCGGCACCTGCTTGTCGCCGCCGATGTCGAGCGCGCGGACGATCATCGGCCGGCCCTCCAGGGCGGTCAGCATGCCGCGGTAGGTTTCGTACTGCTCGTCCTCGCCGGGGGCGTCGCCGCGCTCCAGGAACAGGAACTCGGTGCGCATCAGGCCGACGCTCTCCGCGCCCTGCGACAGGGCGACCGCCACCTGGTCGGGGCGGTTGACGTTGGCGCCGATCTCCACCTCGTGGCCGTCGCGGGTGCGGGCGGGCAGGCCGCGCCGGGCCTCCTCCTCCGCCTTGCGGGCCTCCTCCCGCGCGATCCAGGCGCGGGCGTCGGCGATGTCGGCCTCGGCGGGGGACAGGTGCAGGCGTCCGGTCTGGCCGTCGAGGATGGCCGGGGTGCCGTTCGCCAGCTCCATCAGCGCCGCCCCGCCCGCCACCATCGCGGGAAGCCCCAGCGTGCGCGCCAGGATGGCGGTGTGGGAGGTCGGGCCGCCCTGCGCCGTCGCCAGCCCGATCACCCGCGCCATGTCCAGCGCCGCCGTGTCGGAGGGCGACAGGTCCTCGGCGATCAGGATGCAGGGGGTGTCCGGCAGGTCCGGCGCGCCGCCGGTGCGCAGCGCCGGGTCGATCCGCGCCAGGACGCGCTGGCCGACGTCGCGCAGGTCGGCGGCGCGGGCCGCCAGCACCGGGTTGTCGAGCGCGGCCAGCCCGGCGGCGGTGCGCTCCACCGCCCGATGCCAGGACCAGGCGACACCGTGCCCCTCGACCATGAGCTGGCAGGCGAGCGTCACGAGGTCGGTGTCGTTCAGGATTTCCGCCTGGGCGGTGAAGATGGCCGCTTCGGACGGCCCGAGCCGGCGGGCGGTGTCGTCGGCCAGCGCCTTCAGATTTTGGCGGGTCAGGCTCAGCGCCTCGTGCAGGCGGTCGCCGCCCTCGATCAGCGGGACCGGCTCGTCGGGAACGGACACGACGGCGCGCGGCAGCACATGCACCGGGCCGATGGCGAGGCCGGGGCTGGCGGCGATTCCCGGCACGGCGGGCAGCGGGTTCGGCGGCGTCCAGCCGCGCGCGGGCGCGCGGGTCTTCTGCGCCGCGGCGGCCGCGTCCGCCTTCTCCCGCGCGGTCAGGCGGGTGATGGTCGCCTTCATGCGGGCGAGCGCCGCCACGGCGTCGTCTCCCTCCGCCGAGACGACCACGCTGTCGCCGGCGCGCAGGCCGAGCTGGAGCAGCGCCACCAGCGCCTTGGCGTCGGCCACCAGATCGCCGTGGCGGACCTGGATGCGGGCGGCGGACGTGCGCGCCGTCTCCACCCAGGCGGTGGCCGGGCGGGCGTGCAGGCCGGTGGGGTAATCGACCACCCAGTCGAACCGCTCCTCCAGATCGCTGCCCGGCGTGGTGGGGGCAGCGATCTGGAGGCGCTGGCTCTTATACACATCTCCGAGCCCACGAGACT
>NZ_JAUQTX010000310.1:0-6589 GCF_059803775.1 Azospirillum sp. UFLA03-27
GCGTCACCGTCAACGCCATCGCGCCGGGCTACATCGATACCGACATGGTGCGCGCGGTGCCGCCCAACGTGCTGGAGAAGATCGTCGCCCGCATCCCGGTCGGCCGTCTCGGCAAGGCCGAGGAGATTGCCCGCGGCGTGCTGTTCCTGGTCGGCGACGACGCCGGCTTCATCACCGGCTCGACCCTGTCGATCAACGGCGGCCAGCACATGTACTGACCGGCCGGTGCAGTGACTCCCGGGTCTGCGGACCCGTTTGAAGCGACACGAAGCCTTCACCCCTCTCCCGCACCCGCGGGGGAGGGGTTTTTCTTTGGGCCTTCAAGACGATGGATCGCCAAGGACATGGCGGGCGGCACGGGAGGCCGAAAAAGCGAAACCCCCGCGCGGGGGGCGGGGGTTTCAGCGGCTGTGCCAGGACATCCGCAATGGTTGAGCCGTCTCAACGGCAATGTTCAGAAATGTGTGGCCGAACAGGTCGGCTTCCTCAAGTAAGCGCAGGTGGACTCATGACAATCACACCCTCCTGGCTACGGGAACATTTGCTGTGATGAGAAGCTGGCTTTTTTGCCAACTTGATGCGGTGTCCACCGCGTCTTCACCTCAACCAGTGTTGCTCTGAGGGATAGCCTGCTCTTCCTTGCGGGGGTTGTCAATACCCGAACTGCGGTCCCGTTACCGCTTGATGACGGGTTTGTGACGTCACTTGAACTGGAAGCCGACCGGACGCTTGTCGTCCAGCGAGACCACCGCGCAGCCGCCCAGCGCCGGGCCGACCGACAGCTCGCCGTAGGCGGTGACTGCCCCCTCCTCCTTCAGGCGCCCGACGAAGCCGCTGCCGTCGCTGCGGGCGACCCAGGCGAAGGGGATCCAGGTCTGGCGCACCGGCTGGCCGCCGGCGCGGACCACCGCGGTGAAGGCCTCGGCGGTCGGGGTGCCCGGCGGGAAGACGGCGAGCACCGTGCCGCCGTCCTCCTCGTTCAGCGCCGCCTGGGTCAGCGCCACCCCCGTCACCACCGCCCAGACGACCAGCGCCAGCGCGCCGAGCGCCAGCGCGAAGCCGTGACCGAAGCCGGGGCTAGAAGAGGAGGAGGTCGCCGGTTCCGTCATGGCCTCAGGCCTTCGCTTCCGCGGCCAGGGCAGGGGCGGGCTTCTCGGCGATCGGCCAGTTGACCACCGCAGCGGCCAGCGCCAGGGCCACGCTGGCCCACCACACCACGTCGTAGGAGCCGACGCGCTCGTACAGCACGCCGCCCAGCCACACGCCGAGGAAGCCGCCCACCTGATGGCTGAGGAAGGCGAAGCCGTAGAGCATGCCGAGATAGCGCGTGCCGAACATCAGAACGACGAGGCCGGAGGTCGGCGGCACCGTGGACAGCCAGAGCAGGCCCATCGCCGCGGCGTAGAGGATCACCGAAACCGGGGTGACCGGCAGCAGGATGAAGATCGCCGTGCACAGGCCGCGCAGCGTGTAGTTGGCGCACAGCAGCAGGCGCTTGCTCATCTTCCCGCCCAGCACGCCGGACATGTAGGACCCGACCACGTTGAACAGCCCGATCAGCGCCATCGCCCAGGAGGCGAGGCCGGGGCTGATCCCGGCGGCGGTTAGGTAGGGCGGCAGGTGCGTGGTGATGAAGGCGAGCTGGAAGCCGCAGACGAAGAAGCCGGTGACCAGCAGGACGTAGCTGCGGTGCTTGAAGGCCTGCCGGATCGTCGCGGCGAAGCCGATGTCGGCCCCGGTGACGGCCTGCGCGCTCTTCGACCCGCCCGCCCCGGCGAAGGAGGAGGCGAGCACCGGGATCATCAGCATCGAGGCGCCGAACAGGATCAGCGCCGTCTGCCAGCCATAGGCGGCGATGAAGGCCTGGCCGGTGGGGGCGAACAGGAACTGGCCCATCGAGCCGGCGGCGGTGGCGACGCCCATCGACCAGCTCCGCTTCTCCGGCGGGACGATGCGGCTGAAGCCGGCGATGACGATGCCGAAGGACGCCCCGGCCAGACCCAGCCCGATCAGCAGGCCGGAGCTGAGATGCAGCATCAGCGGGGTGTCGGCGTAGGGCATCAGCGCCAGCCCCAGCGCGTAGAGAACGCCACTGATCCCCAGCACCAGCGCTGGGCCGTAGCGGTCGCACAAAGCGCCAGCGAAGGGGGTGCCGATGCCCCAGACCAGATTCTGGATGGCGATCGACAGGGCGAAGACGTCGCGGCCCCAGCCATGCGCCTCCGATAGGGGGGCGGTGAACAGGCCCATGCTGGACCGCGGGCCGAACGCCAGCATGGCGATCAGGCAGCCGCAGGCGATGACGAATCCCGGCGTCCGCCAGGAGCGGGGCGAAGGCGCCCCGCCCATCCGGTTGCTGGTGTCCAAGTTATCCTCCCTCGGCGCGGGCTGTGGCCGGTGCGGCAACGCTGGCCCGCGTCTCATCAGGGTCACACGATAAGCGTGCGCCGGGCGTGCATCAAATTCACAATGGGAAAGAAGGTTATTCGGCTGCGGAATGGCAGGGCAGGGGCAAAGGCGCCTCTTCCGCCGGGGGCAGCAGGTCCAGCAGGCTGTCCTCCAGCACGTCGAAGACGGGGCCGATGCGCCCGGTGAAGCGGCCGCGCAGCAGCCACACTGCGACGGTCAGCGCGAAGTCGGGGGTCTCCAGCGGCCGCACCTGGGCGGCGTGTAGGGTCGGGGCGATCAGCCGCAGCGGGGCCAACCCGAATCCGACGCCGCGGGCGACCAGCGACAGCAGAAGCGACTGGTCGAATCCCTCCACCGTGACGTTCAGCGCCGGGCCGTGCTGCGCCATCGCCCGGCCCATGGCGGTCCGGTACTGGCAGCCGTCGGGCTGAAGCACCCAGCCCACGGCGTTCATCGCCGGCAGCGTCCAGTCCCGCTGCCCGGCCAGCTCGGCCGACGCGACGACCCGCACGGGTTCGCGCGAGATGCAGACGGCGTCCAGGTCGTCCGGCGGCGTCTGGGCGTCGTGAGTCAGCACCAGCGCGCCGTCCAGCGTGCCGTTGCGGACCTGCTCGACCAGCGGCGTGCTCCAGTCCGAATGCAGGCGGACGGTCAGGCCGGGGAAGGCGGCGCGCAGCCGGTCCAGCGGATGGTGCGCGGCGATGGCCGTCAGCACATGGGCCACCCCCAGCCGCAGCAGCCCCTGGGGCTGGGCGGCCCCGGCGAAGGCGTCCGACAGCTCGTCCGTCGCCTTCAGCACCCGATGCGCGTGGGCCAGCGCCATCTCGCCGTCGCGGGTCAGGGCCAGCGGCTTGGTCTGGCGGTCGAACAGGGACACGCCAAGCTCCGCCTCCAGCCGCTGGATCAGGCGCGAGACGGCGGACTGGGTCAGCCCCAGCCGGTGCGCGGCCTCCTGCACGGACTGGGCTTCGGCCACGGCGACGAAGGTGCGGATCTCGTTGAGCTTCATGGCGGCGTCCGGAGCGGCGGTTCGTTCGGCCTCTTGGCCACTGGTATCCGACTGTCCGCCTGGGTTAGCGTCGGGTCAAGCGCAACGAGGGAGTTTCCATGTCCGCCTCGCCCGAGTCCACCACGCCCCCCGCCGACCGTTCCGGCCGCGAATACCCCGACCGTCCCTGGGTGGGGGTGGGCGCCGTGGTGTGGCGCGGCGACCGGGTCCTGCTGATCCGCCGGGGCCGTCCGCCGCGGATGGGGCAGTGGAGCCTGCCCGGCGGCGCCCAGTCGGTGGGCGAGACGGTGTTCGAGACGGCGGTCCGCGAGGTGTTGGAGGAAACCGGTCTGCACGTCGTGCCGACGGAGGTGGTCACGGTGGTGGACGCCATGACGCTCGACGACACCGGGGCCGTCCAGTACCACTACACCATCGTCGAGGTGGCGGCGGAGAGCCCGGAGGGCGAGGCGGTCTGCGCCGACGACGCGCTGGAGGCCCGCTGGGCCACCGTCGACGAGGCCGCGGAACTGACCGAATGGGACGAGACGGAGCGGGTCATCCGCCTGTCGGCGTCGCGGCGAGCCGCCGGATGAAGTCCGGGACCTGCGCCGTGTCCAGGGGCTTGGCCAGCAGATAGCCCTGGATGCGGTCGCAGCGGTAGGCGCGCAGGTACAGAAGCTCGTCCTTGGTCTCCACCCCCTCGGCGATCGCCTGCATCCCCAGAGCGTGGGCGAGGTCGATGATGGCGCGCACGATGGCGGCGGCGTCGCGGTCCTGCACCATCGCCTGGGTGAAGTGCTTGTCGATCTTCAGCGCCTCGACCGGCACGCGGCGCAGCAAGGACAGCGAGGAATAGCCCGTCCCGAAATCGTCCAGCACCAGCCGTACCCCGGCGCCGCGCAACTGGGTCAGCACCTCGCGCGAGGACTCGCTGTGCTCGAACAGGGCGGTTTCGGTCAGCTCCAGTTTCAGATTGGCGGCGGGCAGGCCGGTTTCGGCGAGGATGCCCAGAACGGTGCGGGCGAAGCCGGGGTCCTGCAACTGCCGCGCCGACAGGTTCACCGCCACCGGCACGTCGGCGATGCCGTCCTGCATCCAGCCCGCGGCGGTCTCGCAGGCGCGGCGCACCGTCCATTCGCCGAGGATGTGGATGGCGTCGCTGGTCTCCGCCATTGGGATGAAGACGTCGGGCGGGATTACCGTGCCGTCGTCGAGGCGCCAGCGCGACAGCGCCTCGAACCCGGTCAGCCGCCCGCTCTGGGCGTCGGCCTGCGGCTGGAAGGCGAGGCGCAACTCGCCGTGCCGGATGGCGTCGCGCACGCGGTCGGAGAAGGTGCCGGCGCCTGGCGCGATGGTCGCGTTCTGGTTCACCGCCATATCCCCTCCGGTCCAGCCCTCGGTTGTCGCCCATAGGGGCTTAACAGCCGACGCGAGGCTTGTTAACCATATCTCAGGGGTATTTAAGCGGTTTTTCCAGTTTTACGAAAGGGTTAACGGATTTCTCAACGGTGATAAGATTGGGAGGCGTTAACCCTTCTCCCCAGAAGAGGAGAAGGGTCGCGCGGCTGCCCAATCAAACGTTGAAGCGGAAATGGAAGATGTCGCCGTCGTTGACGACGTATTCCTTGCCTTCCTGGCGCATCTTGCCGTTGTCCTTGGCGCCCTGCTCGCCGCCCAGCGTGACGTAGCTGTCGATGTCGATGGTCTCGGCCCGGATGAAGCCGCGCTCGAAATCGGTGTGGATGACACCCGCCGCTTCCGGGGCCTTGGCGCCGCGGCGCACGGTCCAGGCGCGGGCCTCCTTCGGGCCGACGGTGAAGAAGGTGATGAGGTCGAGAAGCTGGAAGCCGGCGCGGATCAGCTTGTTGAGGCCGGTCTCCTCAAGGCCGAGGGATTCCAGGAATTCCTGCTTCTCGGCGGCGTCGGAGAGCTGGGCGACCTCCGCCTCGATGGCGGCGGAGATGACGACCATGCCGGCGTTCTCGGCCTTGGCCTTCTTGGCAACCTTGGCGGTCAGGCTGTTGCCGGTGGCCGCGGAGGCCTCCTCGACGTTGCAGACGTAGAGGACGGGCTTGGCGGTCAGCAGCATGAACTGCTTGAAGACCGGCTTCTCCTCCTCGCTGACCTCGACGACGCGGGCCGGCTTGCCGTCCTGGAGGACCTTCAGCGCGCGCTCCATCAGATCGGCCTTGATCTTGGAGTCCTTGTCGCCGCCCTTGGCCTTCTTCTGGAGGCTGGTGAGCTGGCGCTCCAGGCTCTCCATGTCGGCGAGCATCAGCTCCGTCTCGACCACCTCGGCGTCGCGCAGGGGATCGACGTTGCCTTCCACATGGGTGACGTCGTCGTCCTCGAAGCAGCGCAGGACGTGGACGATGGCGTCCACCTCGCGGATGTTGGCGAGGAACTGGTTGCCCAGCCCTTCACCCTTCGAGGCGCCGCGGATCAGGCCGGCGATGTCGACGAATTCGAGCTGGGTCGGGATGATCTTCTGCGACTTGGCGATGGCCGCCAGCTTGTCCAGCCGCGGGTCGGGCACGCCGACGCGGCCGACGTTCGGCTCCTTGGTGCAGAAGGGGAAGTTCGCCGCCTCGGCCGCCTGGGTGGCGGTCAGCGCGTTGAACAGGGTCGACTTGCCGACGTTCGGCAGGCCGACGATGCCGCAATTGAAGCCCATGGGGGTGCTCGCCGTCGGAAATCTCGGGAATTGGGGCGCTTTATCCTACGTGGAGCCGCAAAGCGCAAACGGGAAGTGGGGGTGGGCAGGGTTGAGCGCCGCTTCCAGCGCGCCGGAGTCACCGCGGGCGGAACAGGAAGGGCACGGAGAAGACGCGGTCCTCCGCCGTCAGGCCGGGCGGCGGGAGGGGGAAGGGGGACGCCTTGCGCACCGCGGCCAGGGCGGCGCGGTCCAGCGCCGCGTCGCCGCTCGACGTCAGGATGGAGGCGTCGAGCACCTCGCCGGCGGTGCCGAGGCTCAGCTTGACGGTGGCCTGCCCGCCGCCGACCACCTTTTCCGGCTTGTGCCGTCCGATCCAGGCCCAGACCTGCGCTCCATAATCCACCATTGCGCCCCGGCTGGCCGAGACCGCCTCGACCGCTGCCGCCGCGTTGCGGCCGGTTCCGGTCCCGGTTTCAGCGGACGGCGTCGGTGCTGTCTCTTATACACATCTGACGCTGCCGACGATTATACGC
>NZ_JAUQTX010000311.1:0-6583 GCF_059803775.1 Azospirillum sp. UFLA03-27
GTTATAGTCTCGTGGGCTCGGAGATGTGTATAAGAGACAGGGGCGGCCCCGCCGGTCGCCGCACCCGCCGCGACGGCACCTGTCGCCCCCATCGCCCCGCCGGCCAGACAGCCGAGCGTCAGCCCCGCCACCGTGTGCCGGTTCTGGTACAGCAGGGCGCCGCCGAGAATGATCGCGCGCTCAGCCCCGTCGCGCAGCCCGTCCGCACCGTTGGACAGCCAGCCGCGCCACTCCGATGTTGGCGACGCGGCCTGGGCCACTGGTGCGGCCATAAGCACGAGCGTGGCGAGACCCGCCACGGCGAGAGGTCGGCCCGTCCTGTGTCGCATGGGAAGCTCCTCTTCCAGGCCGTGAGGATACGCCATCGCGGCCGGAACGCCGTCCCGAAAGCAGGGATGAGCGACCGCCGACCGGGCTACCCCCTTCGCGTCGTGCCTGTAGTAGATACTTACTGCCACACAAACAATCCGCATCACTAACATTCACGCTGGAGCCACCAACCGGAACGGAGCCAGCCCCCATGGCCAAGGCCATCCACATGATGATCCGGGTCCTCGACGAGGAGCGGTCGCGGGACTTCTACGCCCGCGCGTTCGGCCTGGAATGCGCCGACCGCTACGCCTTCGACGGCTTCACCCTGGTCTATCTGCGCAACGCCGAAAACGACTTCGAGATCGAGCTGACCATCAACCACGGCCGCAGCGAACCCTACGCCCACGGCGACGGCTACGGCCATCTGGCCGTCTGCGTCGAGGATCTGGACGGGGAACACCGGCGCTTCACCGCGCTCGGCTACGGCCCCAACCCGATCAAGGAGTTCGCGCGGGACGGCGCGCTGATGGCCCGCTTCTTTTTCGTCCAGGACCCCGACGGCTACAAGATCGAGGTCCTGCAGCGCCACGGCCGCTACCGCTGACACAGGCGCGGTCCCCTCGAAGCAAAAATCATAATCGGTCTTGGGAGGAAGCCATGCGTTCTCCGACGAGCACAACAGCAAAACCCGCCCCAAACCCCACCATGCACCGGCGCACCTTCCTGGCGGCCTCGGCCACCGCCGCGGCGGCGACGGCCATCCTGGTGTCGGGCGGGGCGATCCTCTGCCCGCGCGAGGCCTGGGGGTATGAGACCAAGGCGCTGGCGCCAGACACCATGCGCTCGCTGATCCGGGTGTCGCGGGACATCTACCCGCACGACCGGCTGGCCGACCGCTTCTACGCCGTCGCCATGAAGGCGCAGGACGAGAAGGCGGCCGCCGACGCCGCGCTCAAGGAGCTGTACGAGTCCGGCATGGCGAAGCTCGACCGGCTGGCCAAGGCCAAGCACGACGCCCCCTACGCGGAGGTCGGCTGGGAGGCCGACCGGGTCCGCCTGCTGCACGAGATCGAGGCCGATCCCTTCTTCCAGACAGTGCGCGGCGGGCTGGTCACCGGGATCTACAACAACCAGGAGGTCTGGCCGCTCTTCGGCTACGAGGGCGAGAGCGCGGCCAAGGGCGGCTACATCGACCGCGGGTTCAACGACATCGAGTGGCTCTGACCACCGTCCCAGGAAGGATGTTTCAGCCATGGCAGCGAAATTCGACCTGAACGACGACAGCGTCGTGGTGATCGTGGGCTCCGGGGCCGGCGGCGGCACGCTGGGCACCCAACTGGCGCTGAAGGGAATCAAGACGGTGATCCTGGAAGCCGGCGGGCGCCACAACATGGAGGATTTCCAGAACGACGAATGGGCCAGCTTCGCCCAGATCTCCTGGCTCGACCCGCGCACCACCTCGGGAAGCTGGCGGGTGTCGCGGGATTTCCCGGGCCTGCCGGCCTGGATCGTCAAGGCGGTCGGCGGCTCCACCGTGCATTGGGCGGGTGCGGCGCTGCGCTTCCAGCCGCACGAGTTCAAGACGCGCACGACCTACGGCGAGGTCGCCGGCGCCAACCTGCTGGACTGGCCGATCACGCTGGAGGAGCTGGAGCCCTGGTACGCCAAGGCGGAGGACCGCATGGGCGTCACCCGCACCAACGGCATCCCCGGCCTGCCCGGCAACAACAACTTCAAGGTCCTGAAGGCCGGCGCCGACAAGATGGGCTACACGGAGTGCCACACCGGCAACATGGCCATCAACTCGGAGCCCCGCGACGGGCGCGGAGGGTGCCAGCAGATCGGCTTCTGTTTCCAGGGCTGCAAGTCCGGGGCGAAATGGTCGACCCTGATCGCCGAGATCCCCAAGGGCGAGGAGACCGGCAAGCTGGAGGTCCGCGCCAACGCCCAGGTGCTGAAGATCGAGCACGACGCCAAGGGCAAGGTGACCGGCGTCGTCTACGCCGACAAGGACGGGGCGATCCAGCGCCAGAAGGCCCGCATCGTCGCGGTGGCCGGCAACTCCATCGAAAGCCCCCGCCTGCTGCTGAACTCCGCGTCCTCCCTGTTCTCGGACGGTCTCGCCAACTCCTCCGGACAGGTGGGGCGGAACTACATGCGTCACATGACCGGCTCGGTCTACGGCGTGTTCGAGAAGCCGGTGCGCATGCACCGCGGCACCACCATGGCCGGCATCATCCGCGACGAGGCGAAGAACAAGCCCGACCGCGGCTTCGTCGGCGGGTACGAGATGGAGACCCTGTCGCTCGGCCTGCCCTTCATGGCCGCCTTCCTCGACCCCGGCGCCTGGGGGCGGGAATTCACCTCGGCGCTCGACGGCTACGACCATATGGCCGGCATGTGGCTGGTCGGCGAGGACATGCCGCAGGAGAGCAACCGCATCACCCTGCACGCCGACAAGAAGGACAAGCACGGGATGCCCGTCCCCAACGTCCATTTCGACGACCACCCCAACGACGTCGCCATGCGCCAGCACGCCTACCGGCAGGGCATGGCGCTGTATGAGTCGGTGGGGGCGACCCGCAGCTTCCCGACGCCGCCCTACCCGTCCACCCACAATCTGGGCACCAACCGGATGAGCGAGAAGGCGCGCGACGGCGTGGTGAACAAGTGGGGCCAGACCCACGATGTGGCGAACCTGTTCGTGTCCGACGGTTCGCAGTTCACCACCGGCGGCGCCGAAAATCCGACCCTGACCATCGTCGCGCTGGCGCTGCGGCAAGCCGACTACATCGCCGGCCAAATGACCAAGAACGCGATCTGACCGCTGCTCTGTCCCATTATTCGGGACGCCGCGCGGATTACAGCCCCTCTCTTCCGGACGGAGGAGGGGGGCACTCTTTTGCGCTCAGGCCGTCTCGCGTTCTTTTTCCGGGGCGGTGAAAGAGGTCGGAATGCCCGCCGGAAGGACGGCGGCGGCCACCGCAGCGAAATCGGTGCGCGCCTCTCGCTCCAGTTCTTCCACGCAGGGGCGGTGGCCCTTCACTTCCTGGGCGTAGGTCAGGCAAGCGCAGCGCAGAAGGCCGGCGAAATTGCGCCGCTCCACCCCTCGGGCCAAGACTTCATCGTGCAACTTTGACAAGAAGCGGCCCAGAGAGACGCCCTGCATCGCCGCGATTTCCTCCAGCGCATCCCAGAAGGCCGCTTCCAGACAGACACTCGTCGAATGACCGCTGAGGCGGACCCGCCGGGTTACCATGCGGAAACGCTCCGGGTCCTGACCGGCAAAAATTCGGCACATCCCTCGTCTCCTTCCAAACTTCCCCGACTCCTTGAATGCACTATGAACGGAAAATCCGTGATGCGCATTAATTTCTGAAAGACGGAACCCGCTCAGGTCGAGTGAAGAGAGAGACACATCACCAAATCCGCGCGCATCGAAAAGGACTGGAGACGCGCAGTCTTCCCCGGATACCACCCCCGCCCGCTGAAATATGCGCTTACCTCAGCCAACCCGGCGCAAAAGAACGAGCGTTGAAAATATGGGGAACCGTTTTCCGCAACGCATTTCTGTCACGGAACCCACCCCTGCCGACCCCGTTATTGGTTTCCGGTTTTCGACGTCACTCCGCTGCGCCGCAAAAGTCCACTGTATTCGTGGCGAATTCCCCAGCGGCAATCCGATGACACGTCATTGATGAGAGGATGGACACATGAGTTGGGCCGGCCAACACCAGTTCCCAATCGGCAGAAACCGAAAAAGAACACGTCCGACCGCCGACTCTCCGCATTCCAAAACCATCGACATCGCATCGCAGACCCTGATCTGCTTTTCGCACCTGCGCTGGAGCTTCGTTTATCAGCGTCCACAACATCTTATGTCGCGATTCGCGCGTGACCACCGCGTGCTGTTCGTCGAGGAGCCGATTCACAACGACACGCCCGAGCCCTGGCTGGACGTGCGCGAGGATGAGGGCGTTCTCGTCCTGGTGCCCCGCCTGCCCGCCGGCCTGGACGGCGAGGCGGCCGTCACCGCCCAGCGCCAGCTTCTCGACCGTTATCTGGCCGAGGAGGGGGTGACCGACCCGATCCTCTGGTACTACACGCCGATGAGCCTCGGCCTGTCCGGCCACCTGCGCGGGGCGCTGGTGGTCTACGACTGCATGGACGAGCTGTCGGCCTTCCACGGCGCGCCGCCGGAGCTGGTCGAGCGCGAGCGGCAGCTGATGGCGCGGGCGGACGTGGTGTTCACCGGCGGCGTCAGCCTCTACGAGGCCAAGCGCACCCTGCACCCCAACGCCCACGCCTTCCCCAGCAGCGTCGACGTCGCCCATTTCGCCGCCGCACGCGGCATCGTCGAGGAGCCCGCCGATCAGGCGACCATCCCGCACCCGCGGCTCGGCTTCTACGGTGTCATCGACGAGCGGCTGGACATCGCCCTGCTCGACGCCGCAGCCGCGGCCCGGCCCGACTGGCAGTTCGTCCTGGTCGGCCCGGTGGTGAAGATCGACCCGGCCGACCTGCCCCGCCGTCCGAACATCCACTATCTCGGTCCGAAGAGCTACGACGACCTGCCGCATTATCTGGCGGGCTGGGACGTCGCCCTGATGCCCTTCGCGCGCAACGAATCCACCCGCTTCATCAGCCCGACCAAGACGCCGGAATATCTGGCCGCCGGGCGCCCGGTCGTCTCCACCTCGATCACCGACGTGGTGCGCGGCTATGGCGACAGCGGCGTCGTGCGCATCGCCGACGCGCCGGAGGATTTCGTCGCCGCCGTCGAGGCCGCCCTGGCCGACGCCGCCGAACCGGAGCGTCTGCGCGCCACCGCCGACCATGTCCTGCGCGACATGTCCTGGGACAGGACGCAGGGCCGCATGAAGACGCTGATGGAACAGGCCCGCCAGCGCGGACGCGCCGCGCCGCCGGCCCATCGCCCGGCTCCCGCGATCCACCATCCGGCCAAGCACGCCAACGGGCGCGCCGCCGGCCGCCGCTCCGGCTTCGACTATCTGATCGTCGGGGCGGGCTTCGCCGGCAGCGTGCTGGCGGAACGGCTGGCCGCGGGGCTGAACAAGCGCGTCCTGCTGATCGATCGGCGCCCGCACATCGGCGGCAACGCCTACGATCACTACGACGACGCGGGCGTGCTGATCCACCGCTACGGCCCGCACATCTTCCACACCAATTCCAAACCGGTCGCCGACTATCTGTCGCGCTTCACCAAGTGGCGGCCCTACGAGCACCGCGTCCTGGCGCGGGTGGACGAGCGGCTCGTCCCCATCCCGATCAACCGGACCACGGTCAATCAACTCTACGGGCTGGACCTCGACGAGGCCGGCGTGGCGGCGTTCCTGAAGAGCCGGGCGGAGCCGGTGGCCGACGTCCGCACCTCGGAGGACGTGGTGGTCGGCGCCGTGGGGCGGGAGCTGTACGAAAAGTTCTTCCGCGGCTACACCCGCAAGCAATGGGGGCTCGACCCGTCGGACCTCGACAAGGCGGTCACCGCCCGCGTGCCGACGCGAACCAACGACGACGACCGCTATTTCGGCGACAGCTTCCAGGCGATGCCGCTGAACGGCTACACGCGGATGTTCGAGAGCATGCTCGACCACCCGAACATCAAGGTGATGCTGAACACCGATTTCGACGACGTGCGGGACGAGATCGCCTACGACCGCATCGTCTTCACCGGCCCGATCGACGAGTATTTCGGCCACCGCTTCGGCAAGCTGCCCTACCGCTCCCTGACCTTCCGGCACGAGACGGTCGACCAAGAGTGGTTCCAGCCCGTCGCCGTGGTGAACGAGCCGTCGGAGGCGGTGCCCTACACCCGCGTCACCGAGTACAAGCACCTGACCGGGCAAAGCCACCCGAAGACCAGCATCACCTACGAGTATCCCTCCGCGCAGGGCGATCCCTACTACCCGATCCCCCGCCCGGAGAACCAGGAGCTGTTCCGCAAGTACCAGGCGCTGGCCGACGGCACCCCGGACGTGATCTTCCTGGGCCGGCTCGGCACCTACCGCTACTACAACATGGATCAGGTGGTGGCGCAGGCGCTGGCGGTCTATGCCCGCCTGGAGAAGGAGGAGCAGCAGAGCCGCGGTCTCGCCGCCGCCGCGCGGGCCTTCGGCTCGCTGGGCGCGGAGCGGGAAGTGCGGGTCGCGGGGATGGGGGATTAGGAGGAGCTGCGCGCATCCTTGCCCCCACCCCTGTCTCTTATACACATCTGACGCTGCCGACGATTATACGCGAGTGTAGATCTCGG
>NZ_JAUQTX010000312.1:0-6533 GCF_059803775.1 Azospirillum sp. UFLA03-27
GTTATAGTCTCGTGGGCTCGGAGATGTGTATAAGAGACAGGGCAGGAACCATGTGCACAGCGCCCCGCCCTGCTCGGGCCGCTGCTCCAGAGCGGCCAGCGGGTTCATGCGCTTGCCCTTGGCGATGACCATGCGGCAGCCGGCGGCCAGCGCGACGCGCGCCGCGACGATCTTGGTCACCATGCCGCCGGAGCTGTAGCCGGGCGGCGGCTCGCCCGCCATGTTCTCGATGTCGGAGGTCAGTTCCTGGACCACCGGGATGTGCCGGGCGTCGGGGTCCTTGCGCGGGTCGGCGGTGTAGAGGCCGTCGATGTCCGACAGCAGGACCAGCGTGTCGGCGCTGATCATCTGGGCGACGCGGGCGGCCAGACGGTCGTTGTCGCCGAAGCGGATCTCCGCGGTGGCGACCGTGTCGTTCTCATTGATGACCGGGACGGCGCCCAGTTTCAGCAGCGTGTCGATGGTGGCGCGGCCGTTGAGGTGGCGGCGGCGTTCCTCGGTGTCTTCCAGAGTCACCAGCACCTGGGCGACGGTCAGGCCGTGGCGGGCCAGCGTCTCCTGATAGGCGGCGGCGAGCCGGATCTGGCCGGTGGCAGCGGCGGCCTGCTTCTCCTCCAGCCGCAGGGCGCGCCCGACGAGGCCGAGATGCTCGCGCCCGCAGGCGACGGCGCCGGAGGTGACGATCACCACCTCCTGGCCGCGCTTGCGGCAGGCCGCCACGTCGTCGGCCAGCGCGTCCAGCCACTCGCGGCGCATCCGGCCGGTGGCGCTGTCGACGAGCAGGGCGGAGCCGATCTTGACGACCAGCCGCCGCGCGTCGAGCAACGTGGGGAGCAGGGAGGAGGTATCAGCCTTTGGCGTTGTCGTCGCCGTTGCCGCTGTGCTCGGTGTCGTCACCGTCATCGTCGCCTTCATCGTCCCAGTCGTCTCCGTCCGAGTCGTCCCCGGCCGCGTCCTCATCCGAGTCGTCTTCGGGGAGATCGTCGTACTCGCCCGTCTCCTCGTTCCAGCCCGCATACTCGTCGTCCATCTTCTGGCCGACCGGGGGCCGGGGGATGGAGCGCGTGACCGGAGCCTGGATGACGTCGGGCTCCTCTTCCTTGGACTGTTTGATGAGCGTGAGCAAGCGGTAAAGCACCGCCTGGACGCCCTGGCCGGTGGCGCCGGACAGAACCATCACCTCCGCACCCGACGCCGCCTCCAGCGCGGCCTTCTTCTCCGCGACCTCCTCGTCGAGCAGGGCGTCGGCCTTGTTCAGGCCGATGATCTCCAGCTTGTCGGCGAGGTTGCCGCCATAGGCGACCAGCTCGTTGCGGATGGTGGTGTAGGACTGGACCACGTCCTCCGCCGTGCCGTCGATCAGGTGCAGCAGCACGCGGGTGCGCTCCACATGGCCGAGGAAGCGGTCGCCCAGCCCGTGCCCCTCGTGAGCGCCTTCGATCAGGCCGGGGATGTCGGCGATGACGAACTCCTCGTCACCCGCGCGGACGACGCCCAGGTTGGGGGCCAGCGTGGTGAAGGGGTAGTCGGCGATCTTCGGGCGCGCCGCGGTGGTCGCGGCCAGGAAGGTGGACTTGCCGGCGTTGGGCAGGCCGAGCAGGCCGGTGTCGGCGATCAGCTTCAGCCGCAGCCAGACCCAGCGCTCCTCGCCCGGCCAGCCGGGGTGCGACTTGCGCGGGGCGCGGTTGGTCGGGGTCTTGTAATGGGCGTTGCCGAAGCCGCCGTCGCCGCCCTTCAGGATGACGACGCGCTGGCCGGGTTCCGTCAGGTCGAGCAGGACGGTCTCCTGATCCTCGTCCAGGATCTGGGTGCCGACCGGCACGCGCAGGACCACGTCCTCGCCCCTGGCGCCGTTGCGGTTGGCGCCCATGCCGTGGTTGCCGCGCTGCGCCTTGAAATGCTGCTTGTAACGGTAATCGATCAGCGTGTTGAGGCCGTTCACGACCTCGATCACGACGTCGCCGCCACGGCCGCCGTTGCCGCCGTCCGGTCCGCCATACTCGATGAACTTCTCGCGGCGGAAGGCAATGGCGCCGGGGCCGCCGTCGCCGCTTTTCAGATACACCTTGGCTTGATCGAGGAACTTCATCGGGGACCGTGCCGGCCAATCTACCGTTTGCGCACCGTCCTCCAACCGAGGGAAGGGGGCGGTGACCACCACATCAACAAAAGAAAATCGGGGGCCGGTTGCCCGAACCCCCGATTTATCCGATTACACCGTACGGGCCGGACGAGATTACTCGGCCGCGACCGCCGGGACCTCCGCCGCCAGGATGGCGACGTAGGTGCGCCCCTGGGCGCTGCGCTTGAAGGCCACGGTGCCGTTCGCCTTGGCGAACAGGGTGTGGTCCTTGCCGATGCCGACGTTCTCACCGGGGTGGAACTTCGTGCCGCGCTGGCGGACGATGATGTTGCCGGCGACGACGTTCTCGCCACCGAAACGCTTCACGCCGAGGCGGCGGCCAGCGGAATCGCGGCCGTTGCGCGAGGAGCCGCCTGCTTTTTTATGGGCCATGGGGAGTTACTCCTGTGACTGGTCGGCGGCCGTTCAGGCGGCGCCGTTGATCCCGGTGATGCGCAGGACGGTCAGGTCCTGGCGGTGGCCGTTCTTACGGCGGTAGTTCTGGCGGCGCTTCTTCTTGAAGACGATGATCTTCGGACCGCGATCCTGGGCGACGATCTCGGCGGTCACAGCAGCGCCGGCAACCGTCGGGGTGCCAAGGGTGGTGCTGCCGCCGTCGCTGACCATCAGCACGTCGTTGAGCGTGATGGAAGCGCCGGCCTCGGCCTCGAGCTTCTCAACGCGGATCACGTCGCCATTGGCGACCTTGTACTGCTTGCCGCCGGTGCGGATCACTGCAAACATCGTCGTCACTGCCTATCTCAAAACAAACGGAAGGGCCGCTCGCCCACCGTTTGAGGTGCAAGCCCGTTCGTGAGAGCGGGGATTTAACCGATGGGCCACCGGGAGTCAACAGTCATGGTGGCATTTTCCCGTTCATTTTCCTGCAAACAAGGGCTTGCATCCCCCCAGGCTTTTGGGTAGGTTCCGCGCCACCCCGGAAACGGGGCAGCGGATGGGTGGCAGAGCGGTTGAATGCACCGCACTCGAAATGCGGCATACCCGCGAGGGTATCGGGAGTTCGAATCTCCCCCCATCCGCCACTCTCATTCGAGCGAATGCTCAAACGAAGAAGCCTTCCCGGTCGGGAAGGCTTTTTTCGTTTCCGGGCTCCGGAGCCCTTTAGGCGTCCTTGAGCATCGCCAGCGCCGCCTCGAACAGCAGGCTGCCCGGTTCGGCGAAGCGGTCGACCACGCTGAAATGGTCGGCGCCCGGCTCCACGATCTCCCGCACCGCGTTGCCCTGCGCGGCCCAGGCCAGGGCGTAGTCGGCCTGCTGGCGGTGCATCGCGTCGGTCTCAAGGCCGCCCAGCGCCGGCATCAGCAGCGGGGCCGGGGCGGGAACGGCGTGGATCGGGCTCAGCCGCCGCGCCGAGTCGGGATCGAGCCGCAGCTGCTCGTTCACCTCGAAGCCGAGCATCGGCTCCAGGTCGTAGAGGCCGCTGATCGGGATGCCGCCGGCCACGCGGTCCCGATTCTCCGAAACCAGCTTCGCCGTCAGGTGGCCCCCCGCCGAATGGCCGGACACCACCACCCGCCGCGGGTCGCCGCCGAAGCTGGCCGCGTTGGCGATCACCCAATCCAGCCCGGCCTGGGCGTGGCCGCACAGTTCGTCCATCGTTACGTCCGGGCACAGGCCGTAGCCGAGCAGGACGACCGCCACCCCGCGCTCCACATAGGGTGCGGCGATGAAGGAATGCAGGTCCTTCGACAGGGCCCGCCAGTAGCCGCCATGGATGAAGACCAGCACCGGCGCGCCCTCTCCGGCGGGGAAGACGTCGGCGCGCTGGCGCGGGTGCGGGCCGGTGGGAATGTCATAGCGCCCGCCGAGCCGGGCGCGCACCGCCTCGCTCTCCGCCTGCCAGCGGGCGAAATAGGCCGGGTGCTCCGGCACCAGCTTGCGGAAATTGTATTGGCGGTCGATCTCGGCGGCGGTCAACTTTTGTGACTGGGGGCCGCCAAACAGGGCTTCAGACGCCAAGATAGCGCTCCTTCAACGTGGGGTCGGCCAGCAGGGCGGCGGAGCTGCCGGACCACACCAGCCGCCCCTTCTCGATGACGTGATGGCGGTCGGCCAGGGCGGCGAGGGCGTGCACGTTCTTGTCCACCACCAGGATCGCCTGCCCCTCGTCCTTCAGGCGGGCGAGGCAGTCCCAGATCTCCTGCCGGACCAGCGGGGCCAGCCCCTCCGTCGCCTCGTCGAGGATCAGCAGCTTCGGGTTGGTCATCAGGGCGCGCCCGACGGCGAGCATCTGCTGCTCCCCGCCCGACAGGTTGCGGGCGAGGTTGCCGGCGCGCTCGGCCAGCCGGGGGAACAGGGCGTGGACCCGCTCCACCGTCCAGGGATCGCGCCGCCCGAAGCGGTTGGCGGCGGTGGCGATCAGGTTCTCGCGCACGGTCAGGGTGGGGAAGACCTGCCTCCCCTCCGGCACCAGGGCGATGCCGGCCCGCGCGATTCGGTGCGGCGGGCGGCCCGCGATCTCCGCGCCCTCGAAGGCGATGGTGCCGCCGGTCGGCGCCACGAGGCCCATGATGGCCTTGATGGTCGTGGTCTTGCCCATGCCGTTGCGGCCCATCAGCGTCACCGCCTCCCCGGCGTCGACGGACAGCTCCATGCCGAACAGCGCCTGGCTGGAGCCGTAGGCGGCGGTCAGGTTGGCGACGCGCAGCATCAGGCGACCTCCAACTCGTCGCCCAGATAGGCCTCGCGCACCGCCGGGTCGTTGCGGATCTGCTCCGGGGTGCCGCTGGCGAGGTCCTTGCCGCGCACCAGCACGGTGATGCGGTCGGCCAGCGCGAAGACGGCGTCCATGTCGTGCTCCACCAGCAGGATCGTCACTCCGCCCTTCAACTCCCGCAGCAGCTCGACCATGCGGGCGGAGTCCTCCGGCCCCATGCCGGCCATCGGCTCGTCGAGCAGCAGCAGCCGCGGCCCGGTGGCCAGGGCCATCGCCAGTTCGAGCTGCCGCTTCTCGCCATGGGCCAGAGCGTCGGCGCGGGTGTCGGCGCGCGCGCCCAGCCCAACCCGCTCCAGCACGGCGCGGGCGGGGTCTGCCAGTCGACGGTCGCGCCCGGCGTCGCGCCAGAAGCGGAAGCTGTGCCCGGCGTGGGCCTGCACCGCCAGCGCCACGTTGTCGAGCGCCGTGAAGCTGGGGAAGATCGAGGTGATCTGGAAGCTGCGCGCCAGCCCGCGCTGCGCCCGCTTGTGCACGGGCAGGCGGGTCACGTCGCGCCCGTCGAACAGGATGGTCCCGGAATCGGGGGTCAGTTCCCCCGACAGCTGGCCGATGAGTGTGGTCTTGCCGGCCCCGTTCGGGCCGATCAAGGCGTGCAGTTCCCCCTCCGCGACGGACAGCGAGAGGCCATCGGTGGCGGCCAGCCCGCCGAAGCGCTTGACCAGCGAGTCGGTGCTCAGCAGGGGGGGGCTCGATAGCGGGCGGCTCATGGGCGCCTCCCCGCGACGACGCCCCACAATCCTTTGCGGGCATACAGCACCAGAAGGATCAGCACCGGCCCCAGCACGATCTTCCAATGCTCGCCCAGCCCGGCGTGGGCAAGGTCCATCAGCTCCGGCACGAACTCCTCCAGCAGCAGGAGGGCGGCGGCACCCAGCACCGGACCGATCAGCGTGCCGATGCCGCCCAGCACGACCATCACGATCAGGTCGCCCGAGCGGCTCCAATGCAGATACTGCGGCCCGACGAACATGGTGGCGTTGGCGAGCAGCGCCCCGGCCAGCCCGGCCAGCGCCCCGGCGATGACGAAGGCGACGAGCTTGTAGCGGGTGACCGGGTAGCCGAGCGCGGCCATCCGCCGCTCGTTGTCCTTGGCGCCGCGGATGACCCGCCCGAAGCGGGAGTTGACCAGCCGCCAGCCCAGCGCCAAGGCCGCCACCAGAAGCCCCAGCACCACGTAATAGAAGGTGGTGTGATCGGTGATGTTCAGCGGGGCGGGCAGGGTGGAGCGGCTCCACAGCGCGATGCCGTCGTCCCCGCCATAGGCCTTCAGCCCGGTCATCAGATAGAAGAGCATCTGGGCGAAGGCCAGCGTGATCATGATGAAGGGCACGCCGGTGGTGCGCAGCGAGATCGCCCCCACCGGCAGCGCCGCCAGCGCCCCGGCCAGCATGGCCAGCGGCCAGACGATCAGCCCGTTCACCGTGCCGGGAAAGCCGAACAGCGTCGATCCGTCCGACTGGTGCGCGAACAGGATGCCGACGGCATAGCCGCCGATCCCGACGAAGGCGGCGTGGCCGAAGCTGACCATCCCGCCGAAGCCCAGGATCAGGTCGAGGCTGACCGCCGCCAGGGCGAAGACCAGGATGCGCGTCGCCAGCCGCACGTAGAAGGGTTCCCCCATCCAGTCGGCGACCTGTCTCTTATACACATCTGACGCTGCCGACGATTATACGC
>NZ_JAUQTX010000313.1:0-6555 GCF_059803775.1 Azospirillum sp. UFLA03-27
GTTATAGTCTCGTGGGCTCGGAGATGTGTATAAGAGACAGACCCTAACCCTCCCCCGCTCCGCAGGGGAGGGAACTGGCTCCTCCCCCTGCGAAGCTCTCGCGCAAACCAGAGGTTTGCGCTGACGCGGCAGGCGGAACCTTCGGTCCGCCGAGAGCGGGGGGAGGTCGGGAGGGGGGCCACGGCGCCGGAGCCCCATCAAGAATTCATCACCCCTGCTTCGGGAAGTGCCGCTTGCGCTCGCGCTTCACGAAGGGGACATCCACATGGTGCTGCTCGGTGAAGTCGCGGACCAGCGCCGTGACCTCGGGCGGCATCGGCACCGTCTCCACCATCTCCACGCCGCTGACCTGATAGGCCTCGCATTCGTGGGCCGAGGCGGTGACGACGAAGGGCACGACGCCCCCCGGCTCGCCCGTCTCGTCCGGACGCAGCACGACCCAGAGGCGTGGCGGCTCCTGCGACAGGTTCAGCTTGTAGCCTTCGGTGTCGCTGCGGAACAGCTCCAGCGGCAGGGTCGCGGCGTGGAAATGCGCCCAGCCCTCCCCCTCGCGCAGCAAGCGCCAGGGACCGTCGACCGGCGGGGCGCCGGGAATCACCGAGACCGGACGCCACGCCCATTCCGCCCAGGCGCTGGTGCCCTTGCGGCGCTCCAGCACGATGCCCAGGGCCATCGTCTCGATTTTGTTCAGCGCTTCGCTCATCGGACCAGTCCCGCCGCCATCAGCCGTTCCGCCTCCGCCAGATCGTCGGGGCGGTTGGTGTTGAAGAAGGGGTCTACCGGATCGGTGGCGAAGTCGGCAACCGCCAGACGGTACCGGGCGGTCCAAGCGTCCACCTTGCGCATGTCCTCCTCCACCATGGCGCGGCGCAGGTCGTCGGCGAGGTCCACCCGCCACAGCCCGAAGACCGGATGCTCCTGCCCGTCGGAGCGGGCGCAGGCGAGATCGGCGCCTTCGCGCTCCACCGCCGCGACCAGACGCGCGACCAGATCGTTGGGGATGAAAGGCGCGTCGGTGGCGAAGCTGGCCAGCCAGCGGCAGTCCGGCGCGTTGGCCCGCGCCCACTCCATCCCGGTCAGCACCCCGGCCAGCGGTCCGGCGAAGCCCTCCACCACGTCCGCCGCCACCGGCAGGCCGAAGGCGGCGAAGCGCGCCGGGTCGCCGTTGGCGTTGAGCACCAGCGGCCCGACCTGCGGGCGCACGGTGGCGACGATGCGCTCCAGGATGCTGCGCCCGCCCAGCGTGCGCAGGCTCTTGTCGCCGCCGCCCATGCGCCGCGACAGGCCGCCGGCCAGCAGCACGCCGGCAATGCCCTCACTCGTCATCGCGGCTCCCCTTGCGCTGGTGGCGCCCGCCCTCGTCCCCGACCGCGGCCGGGTCGGCGTCGAAGTCCAGCCGGTCGGTGCCGGCCAAAGCGAGGAAGCGCTTGCCCTTGGCCCGCCCCACCATGGTCAGGTTGGCCTGCCGCCCAAGCTCCACCCCCCAGGCGGTGAAGCCGGAGCGGGAGATCAGGATCGGAATGCCCATCTGCACCGTCTTGATGACCATCTCCGAGGTCAGGCGCCCGGTCGTGTAGAAGATCTTGTCGTGCGCCGGCACGCCGTGCAGGTGCATGTAGCCCGCCACCTTGTCCACCGCGTTGTGCCGCCCGACGTCCTCCATGTAGACGAGCGGGCGGTCGTCCTGGCACAGCACGCAGCCGTGGATGGCGCCGGCCTCCAGATACAGGCTGGGGGTCAGGTTGATCTTCTTCGACAGGGCGTAGATCCAGGAGGTCTTCAGCCGCGCGTCGGGGTTCAGCCGCACCGACTCGAAGGTCTCCATCACATCGCCGAAGGCGGTCCCCTGGGCGCAACCGGAGGTCAGCGTCTTCTTCTTGAGCTTCTGCTCGTAATTCGTGGCGCGCTCGGTGCGGACGACGACGGTGTCGATCTCCTCGTCGTAGTCGATGCCGGTGATCCGGTCGTCGCGCTTCAGCATGTTCTGGTTGAGCAGATAGCCCACCGCCAGATAATCGGGGTAGTCGGCGATCGTCATCATGGTGACGATCTCCTGCCCGTTCAGGTACAGCGTCAGCGGCCGTTCCACGGTGACCGACGCCTCCACCGGGCGCCCGTCCTGATCCAGCCCGGAAACGCGCTCCGTCAGCTTGGGATTCGCCGGGTCCGGCCTTATGGTGAATTCCGAGAGGTCCATGACCGGAAGAGTGGGGAAGATTGCGCGCCGGGGCAAGCGGTGGATGATCGGCTCCCGCAAGACGGAAGCGATGCGGCCCCGATTTGACGCGCGAGCGCTTGGTATGCACGAGTATCCTTATGCATGAGTTCGGTCTGGCCTTCGTCACCGCCTTCCATCTGATCGCCGATTTCGACCCCGGTCTGGTGGGGATCGTCGGCCTGTCGCTGCGCGTCAGCCTGACCGCCGTCCTGCTGTCGGCCCTGATCGGCCTGCCGCTGGGCGCCGCCGTCGCCGCCTTCCGCTTTCCCGGACGGCGCGTGGTGACCCTGTTCCTGAACACGGCGATGGGGCTGCCACCGGTGGTGGTGGGGCTGATCGTCTATCTGATCCTTTCGCGCTCTGGCCCGCTGGGTGTGCTGGGGCTGCTGTTCACCCCGACCGCGATGATCGTGGCCCAGACCGTGCTGATCGTGCCCATCGTCGCCGCCCTGACCCGCCAGATCGTCGAGGATCTGCTGGTGGAGTATGGCGACCTGCTGCGGGTGATGGGGACCGGGCCGCTGACCACCCTGTTCACCCTGCTATCGGAGGCGCGCTGGAGCCTGTTGACCATCGTGCTGGCTGGCTTCGGCCGGGCCTCGGCGGAGGTCGGGGCGGTGATGATCGTCGGTGGCAACATCGACCGGGTGACCCGCGTCATGACCACGTCCATCGCGCTGGAGACCAGCAAGGGCGACCTGCCGTTGGCGCTCGGCCTCGGCGTCATCCTGATGACCCTGTCGCTGTCGGTGAACTTCGCCGCCGCCATGGTGCGGGAGACGCGGCGGGCCTGAGCCACCGCTGCCTCCGCGATTCTGGAAAATTTGCAAAGCCGTTCGAACTTTCCCATAGTCGCCGCCACAGCCCGCAACCAAGGCGGGCAAGAACCTGGAGAGGGATAGTCCGATGCTGCGCCGTTCTTTCGTGCTGGGATGCGCCGCCGCGGCGGCTCTGCTGCTCGGCTCCGTTCAGCCGTCCACCGCCGCCGACCGCTTCATCACCGTGGCCTCCACCACCTCGACCGAGGATTCGGGGCTGTTCAAGTCGATCCTGCCGAAATTCACCGAGAAGACCGGGATCGAGGTCCGTGTGGTCGCCAAGGGCACCGGCCAAGCCATCGACATCGCCAAGCGCGGCGACGCCGACGTGCTGTTCGTCCACCACAAGCCGTCCGAGGACAAGTTCGTCGCCGAGGGCTTCAGCACCGAGCGCAAGCCGGTCATGTACAACGACTTCGTGATCGTCGGGCCGAAGGCCGACCCGGCCAAGGTCGGCGGCAGCAAGGACGTGTCCGCCGCGCTGAAGAGCATCGCCGCCGCCAAGGCCCCCTTCGTGTCGCGCGGCGACGACAGCGGCACCCACAAGTCGGAGCAGGCGCTGTGGAAGACCGCCGGCGTCGACCCCACGGCGGGTGACGGCTGGTACCGCGCCATCGGCCAGGGCATGGGCGCCACGCTGAACACCGCCGCTGCGGTGAGCGGCTACGCCATGACCGACCGCGCCACCTGGCTCAGCTTCAAGAACCGCGGCGATCTCGACATCCTGGTGGAGGGCGACAAGCGCCTGTTCAACCAGTATGGCGTCATGCTGGTGAACCCGGCCAAGTTCAGCCACGTCAAGGCCGCCGACGGGCAGGCCTTCGTGAGCTGGCTGGTGTCCGCCGAGGGTCAGCAGGCCATCGCGGACTACACGATCAACGGCAACTCGCTGTTCTTCCCGAACGCCAACGAGCCGGGCGCCTGACCGGCCCGCGCTCCGCGGACATGAAAAAAGGCGCAGCCTCGCGGCTGCGCCTTTTTCATATGGCGAAAAAAGTGCCTGCGGGAAGAAGCCGGCCTAAAGCTTCTCGTTCAGCGACACCGGGACGCAGCGGTGGCCGCTGCGGGTCAGTTCCGAGCAGACCTTGCGGGCGGTCCCCTCGTCCAGCCCGACCATGCGGGCGCGGTAGACGGTGGAGCCGTTGGACTTCACCGGAGTCACCGCCGGCTTGGCGGCGCGCAGCAGGAAGGGCGCCTGCTTGGTCGCCTGGGTCAGCGCCCGTTTGCTGGCCTCCCGCGTGGAGAAGGCACCGACCTGCACGCCCCATTTCGACCCGTCCGCCTTCGGCGAATCGGCGTCCTCGTCGCGGGCGCGGGCCGGCGGGCGGACCGCGGCGGGAGTCGAGACGGTGGAGGCGAGCTGCGCGATGGTCTCCGCCTTGGCCGGCGGCTTGCCCTTGGCGGTGACGCGCGGCGCGTCCTCGTCCCCGGCGCGGGCGACGACCGGAGCCTCCGAACCGCGACTCGGCTTGTCGAACGCCTTGTCCAGGATCGCTTCCATGCGGGCGTCGCGCGAGGCCGCGGACTTGCCACCCAGCACCACGGCGACCAGCCGGCGCCCGTCGCGCACCGCCGACGCCGCGAGGTTGAAGCCGCTGGCCACGGTGTAGCCGGTCTTGATGCCGTCCATGCCCTCGTAGCGCGACATCAGCCGGTTGTGGTTGTTCAGGCTGCGCCCGCCATAGACGAAGGCGCGACGGCTGAAATAGGGGTAATAGCGGGAGTGGTCGGACAGCATCGCCCGCGACAGAATGGAGAAGTCGCGCGCCGTGGTCAGCTGCTCCATGTTCGGCAGGCCGTTGGAGTTGCGGAAGACGGTGTTGCGCATGCCCAACTCGCGGGCCTTGCGGGTCATCATCTCGGCGAACTTGGCCTCGCTGCCGCCCAACGCCTCCGCCAGCACGACCGAGGCGTCGTTGGCCGACTTGGTGACCAGCCCGAGGATCGCCTGCTCCACCCGCAGCGTCTTGCCGGCGCGCAGCCCCAGCTTGGTCGGGGACTGCGCTTCCGCCCAGGCCGACACCGGCAGCGCCTGGTCCAGCCGCAGCCGCCCAGAATCCAGCGCGTCGAAGGTGAGGTAGAGCGTCATCATCTTGGTCAGCGACGCCGGGTAGGTCAGGGTGTCGGCGTTTTCCTCGTGCAGCACCTCACCCGTGCGCGCGTCCACGACGATCGCCGCGTATTTCGCGGCCAGCGCCGGCAACGGGGCCAGAACGGTCACCGCCAGCACCGCCAGGGCGCCGCATAGCCCCCGGCCGCACAGCCCTCGAACGAAAGGGGTAATGCTGAAGGCACTCCCCAGAGTCGAACGTCCATTCGCCAAACGTTCTGTGGCCTGTTCCCCCTCCGTTTCGCGCCCGCGCCAAGCGAACGCCAAAAGCAGGCTTCGAACGGTCTGGCCCGTTACGTTCATGATGCCCCCGCCAAAGGCTAATACTTGCTGTTTGGCGCAATGGTAAATTCCATGCAAAACAGTGTCTAGCGACAATTCGTTAATTTGCCGCTTCGATTTCTTCGGCGGCGCTGTGACGAAATTGGATGAGGCACGGACCCGTAAGGGGCGAACCGCGTTGAAGGAGCGCGACCGCCGATCCATCTTCCCGGAAGCGCAGGACCATTTCCCTTCCCGACTGGACGCGAGGCACCTCATGACCCGCCCGCCCGTGCGACGCCCGACGACTCTGCGCGCTGCCCCACGGGATGGACGAAGAGGGAGATTTGCCAAGCTAACGGGAATGACGGTGGCTGCGGCTGGACTGCTCGCCGGCTGCGCCTCGGTCGGGCCGACCGATAACCCGGTGGCGCGCAAGCTCACCTGGGTCAGCTACCTCAACGGCGACGATCTGCGCGCCGCCTGCACCAAGGGGGAGACCGACCGATACCGGCTGGTCTTCAACGCCGACTACCAGAAGCATGTGCGGACCTACGACATCGTCGGCGACCGCGGCACCGGCGGCGCGATGGTCGAAGCGCGCGTGCTGGAGGCCACCGACCTCGCCCGCATCGATCTGGACGACCCGGCGGCGGTGGCCCGCGGCCCGGTGGCCAAGGCCCAGCTGTCGCCGCGCCAGTTCGCCCTCTTCGTCCTGCGCCTCTACGAGAGCGGCGCCTTCGAGCCGGCGCCGAGCGGGGTGCGCCTGCCGTCGAACGGCGTCTACTGGCTGATCAACGGCTGCCGGCGGGGAAGCTGGTTCTTCAACGCCTACCCCTACCCGTCCGACCGCTTTTCCGACATCCGGTTCGACGGGCCGCTGAAGGAGCTGGAGGGCAGCGGCCAGGGGACCGGCGTGCCCTACCCCGCCCTGCCGCGCCCGCAGGACGCGCCGCGCACCCTGCCGACCGGCGGACAGGTGGACAGCGCGGGCGTGGTGTTCGAGGTCCAGGTGGGCCGCGACGGACTGGTCGGACCGACCGCGCCCTTCGGGACGTGGCTGTTCGCCGGGAAGTAGCGGGGCAAGGCGCTTGCCCCGCGACCTGTCTCTTATACACATCTCCGAGCCCACGAGACTATAACAGCTA
>NZ_JAUQTX010000314.1:0-6545 GCF_059803775.1 Azospirillum sp. UFLA03-27
GAAGACGGCATACGCGATAGCTGTTATAGTCTCGTGGGCTCGGAGATGTGTATAAGAGACAGGTGTGTATCTCTTCATCCAATTCCCGAAAGCTGGCGCAGCTTGGCGAAGGGGTGGTCGGCGTTGACGGGGGCCTCGCGGCGGGGCTTGTGGCGCGGGTTGCGGCGGCGGCGCCAGGAGACCGCCCCATCCTCCGCCACCGAACGGGTGTAGCCAAGCCCCTTCATCACGGCGCCCAACTCGTCCGGCTTGGCGCCGATCATCTGGGCCAGCGCCGGCTCGGCCACCGCCCGGCCCTCCTTGGCGGCCGTCAGCAGCTCGGTCTCCAACCGGTCGAGCATGTCCACGCGCAGCGCCCGCGGCCCCGCCGCCGGGTAGCCGATGGCCTCCCAGAAGGCGGGCGGCGCGCCCGTCGCCTCCACCGAGACACGGCCCGGCGGCGGGATCGGCACCGGCAGGGGCAGCCGGTGCTTCACCGCCCACAGCAGACCGCGCAGTTCCACCGCCCCCGGCTTGGCGAGCGCCGTCAGATAGAGGTGCGACACGCCGAGCCGCACCCCGTGGCGGGACAGCGCCTTGCGGTCGGCCTTCTCCAGCCCTTCCACCATCGGAGCGACCGGCGCGCGGGGCATCGCCCCCATGTTCTCGACGAGCTGGAAGGCCAGCCCCCGCGCCGTTCCCGTCAGATCGGTCGCATCGCGCAACGCCAGCAGGGGGCGCAGCCGGGCGGCGACGCGGTCCTTCAGCCAGCGCTCCAAGCGGACGCGCACGCGGTCGAGCTGCCCCTGGTCGAGCAGCCCCTCGTCGAAGGGCAGAACCGCCGGGGTCAGAACCGACGGGCCGGGGCCGAGCCGGGCCACCGGCAAGCCGTCCGCCGTCAGCACCCCGTCCGGCCCGAGGGCGAACACGTCGTCCGGCTCCTGCTCGAAGGCGCGCAGGCGGGACGCCACCTCCTCGCGCAGCGCGCGGCGGGCGGCGGTCAGCAGGGACTTGGCCTCCTCCGAGCGCTCCGGCGCGTCGGGGACGAAGCGGAAGCCCTCCAGCCGGCCCACCGGGTGACCCTCCACCACCACCTCGCCGTCGGCGCGCACGCCGCCGATCAGCTCCCGCCCGTCCTTCAGCGTCCGGACCAGCGTGGCCGAGCGGCGGTCGATGAAGCGCTGCGTCAGCCGCTCGTGCAGGGCGTCGGACAGCTTGTCCTCGATGGCGCGGGTGCGCGCCTGCCAGTGCACCGGGTCGGTCAGCCAGCTCGGCCGGTTGGAGATGTAGGTCCAGGTGCGGATATGCGCGATGCGGGCGACCAGCGCGTCGATGTCGCCCTCGGTGCGGTCCAGCCGGGCGATCTGCTTGGCCGCCCAGTCCTCGTCCAGCCGCCCGATGCCGGTGCGCAGCTGCCGGAAGATCTGCCCGAGCAGCCGGGTGTGGGCGTCCGACAGCACCTTGCGGAAGTCGGGGACCTGGCAAACCTCCCAGAGCAGCCGCACATTGTCGCGGCCCTTGGCGAGGTCCATCACCTCATGGTCGCGGACCAGCGCCTGGAGCGCCAGATGGTCGTCGGCGTCGCGGGCGCGCAGCAGCTCCGGGATCGGCGGGCGCTCCTCCAGCGACTTCAGCAGGAAGCCCGGCGTGTCGAAGCGCAGCTTGCTGTTGCGCCACATCAGCGTCTTGATCGTCTCGAACTGGTGGTTCTCGACGCGGTCGACCACGTCGGCCTCCAGCTCGCCCACCTCGTCGGTGGTGCCGAAGGTGCCGTCGCGCATGTGCCGCCCGGCGCGCCCGGCGATCTGAGCCACCTCCGGCGCGCGCAGGCGGCGCGGGGCGAAGCCGTCGAACTTCACGATGCGGGCGAAGGCGACATGGTCGACGTCCATGTTCAGCCCCATGCCGATGGCGTCGGTCGCCACCAGATAGTCCACCTCCCCCGCCTGATAGAGCCCGACCTGGGCGTTGCGGGTGCGCGGGGACAGCGCCCCCAGCACCACCGCGGTGCCGCCGCGCTGGCGCCGGATCATCTCGGCCAGCGCGTAGACGTCGGTCGCCGAGAAGGCGACGACGCAGGAGCGCGGCGGCAGGCGCGTCAGCTTGCGGTAGCCGGCGTAGGTGAGCTGCGAGAAGCGCGGGCGGCTGATGAACTCGGCCCGCGGCACCAGCCGGCGGATCAGCGGCTGCACCGTGTCGGAGCCGAGGAACATCGTCTCCACCAGCCCGCGCGCGTTGAGCAGCCGGTCGGTGAAGATGTGCCCGCGCTCCGGATCGGCGCAGAGCTGCACCTCGTCCACCGCCAGGAAGTCCACCGCCCGGTCGAGCGGCATGGATTCCACCGTGCACACCCAGTAGGACGGGTTGGGCGGCAGGATCTTCTCCTCCCCCGTCACCAGGGCCACGGCGTTTTTGCCCTTGATCGACACGATGCGGTCGTAGTTCTCGCGGGCCAGCAGGCGCAGCGGAAAGCCGATCATCCCCGTCCGGTGGCCGAGCATGCGCTCGATGGCGAGATGGGTTTTCCCGGTGTTGGTCGGCCCCAGCACGGCGACCACCCGGCCACCCGCACCCAGACCGCCCCCGGACGAAGAAAGGACAGAGGTCATAAGCGTAAGTTTTGGGCCTGGGCACCGGCAATGCAAGCGTCAGGGCGGCCGTGCCATGCTGCAACGCCCATCCGGGACCGAACTCTTTCGGAAACGGTATAAAACCTCGGGCCGATGGACGGGCGCCGGTTATCCCGTCTACCCTGGCGCGCTCCACCCTAAGGGATTCCTCATGCGCCGTCTTCCCGCCCGTCCGCTCGCCGCCGCGCTGATGCTCGCAACCCTGGCGCTGCCGCCCGCCGCCGCCCGCGCGGAGGCGCCCCCGGTGACCGAGGACGGGGCGAGGGCGCTGGCCGCCGCGCTCAAGGACGGGCTGGCCCGCTGGTTTCCCAAGAGCGAAGGCGACGAAACCGAGCTGCGCTGGACCGGCGAGCCGGTGGCGACCCCGGCCGGTGACCATTACGAGGTGGCGCTGCCCGCCTTGACCGCGGTGTCGGACGACGGCACCACCGCCGACATCGGCACCATCCGCCTGACGGTGACGCCGCAGGACGGCAACACCCACGCCGTCACCGCCACCCTGCCCGACCGCGTCGCCATCCTGGACAACGGCAAGCCGTCGGCCACCGTCAAGCTGGGCCGCCAGCGCATCAGTGCCCTGTGGTCCGGCGCCTACGAGACGGCGCTGTCCATGGACGCGGAGTTGGGCGACCTGTCGGTCACCAGCGACCGCAAGGGCAAGAAGGGCAAGAAGGACGAGAGCGCCCTGACCGTCGGCGCCATCACCGTCGCCGGGGAGTTGAAGCCGGACGGCACCGCCGCCGCCGGCACCCCGCTGTGGAGCGGCCCCGGCGCCCTGTCCGTCAGCAACCTGCGCTTCCTCGACGAGACGAAGAAGGAGGTGCTGAATCTCGGCGGCCTGACGATGGAGGGCACCTACACCCGCGTCGACCTCGCCCGCGCCGACGCCATGCAGCGGCTGACCCAGACCCACGCCCTGGCCGGCACCCAGCCCCCGGCGGCGGAGCTGATCCCGCTGATGCAGAACCTGATGGGCGGGGCCAGCGGGCGGCTCCGCCTGTCCGGCCTGACCGCCCTGAACCCGGAGGATGGCACCCGCCTCGCCCTCGGCCAGCTCGTCCTGCGCGGCAGCGCCGAGGATCTGGACAAGCCGATGGCCTCGACCACCTTCGGGATCGAGTCCAGCGGCCTGACGCTGGAGCCGGAGGTAGCGCCGAAGGCCTTCATGCCGGACAAGCTGGACATCCAGATCAGCACCGCGAAGCTGCCGACCGCCTCGCTGTGGCGGGCCTTCGCCGACCTCGCCACGCTCGCCGAGGCCCAGGCCGCCGCGGGCGAGGAGGATGAAGAGGAAGACGGCGAGGAGGAGGCCGCCCTGCCCGATGACGGGGCCGACGAGGCGGCGATGGCCGCCATCGGCAACCGGCTGATGGGCGCCATGGCCGAGATCGGGACGGAGCTGAGCATCGACCGCTTCGTCGTCAACACCCCGGCGACCTCCGGCACCATGACCGGCGCCATGCGCATGGCCGCCAACTCCGCCTTCGGCGCGGTGGGCAGCAGCACCGTGCTGCTGCGCGGTCTGGACGCCGCCACCAAGGCGATGCAGCCCAAGCCGGGCAAGAAGGCCGACGAGAGCACCCAGAACGCGCTGGGCGTGATCGCCATGCTCCAGGCCTTCGGGCAGGCGTCCAAGGACGACGCCGGCAACGACGTGCGCAGCTACAAGATCGACGTCACCGAGACCGGCCAGTTCCTGCTGAACGGGGCGGACATGAGCGCGATGATGGGCATGGGCCAGCCGACGCCGGAGCCGATCCAGGGCAAGAAGCGCTGAGGCTTGGGGCCGGAAATTTTAGTCCCCTCCCCCGCCTAGCGGGGGAGGGTTAGGGTGGGGGCAAGACTTCCCTCACCCCACCACTCCGGTTGCGAAACTCCACGACAACGCCAGCCGATCGCTCTTGCATGGGGCCGCGCGCTCGCACATATCTGCGCCGTCCTTCGGACCCATCGGCAAGCCCATCAACAAGCCCACCACCAACAAGAACGATCAAGGATGACACCATGACCGAGGAACGGCTCAGCTTCCAGGCCGAGGTCAGCCGCCTGCTCGACATCGTCGCGCACTCGCTCTACAGCGAGAAGGAAGTCTTCCTGCGCGAGCTGGTCTCCAACGCCTCCGACGCCTGCGACCGGCTGCGCTACGCCGCGCTGACGCAGCCCGAACTGTCCGCCGACGACCCGAACCTGAAGGTCCGGCTGATCGTGGACAAGGAGGCGCGGACCCTCACCGTGGCCGACAACGGCATCGGCATGAACCGCGAGGATCTGGTCGAGAACCTCGGCACCATCGCGCGCTCAGGCACCGCCGCCTTCATGCGCAACCTGAAGGACAGCGCCAAGGAGGGCGACGCCAAGAAGGACGTCAACCTGATCGGCCAGTTCGGCGTCGGCTTCTACTCCGCCTTCATGGTCGCCGACCGGGTGGAGGTGCTGACCCGCAAGGCCGGGGAGACGCAGGGCTGGCGCTGGCTGTCGGACGGCAAGGGCGAGTTCACCATCTCCGACGTGGCCGACCTGCCGCGCGGCACGCAGATCAAGCTGCACCTGCGCGAAGGCGACGACGAGTATCTGGAGGAGCACCGCCTCTCCGCCATCGTCCGCAAATACTCCGACCACATCGCCATCCCGATCCTCTTCGGGGAGGGCGAGGACGCCAAGTCGCTGAACAGCGCCTCGGCTCTGTGGATGCGCTCCAAGAACGAGATCACGGCGGAGCAGTACACGGAGTTCTACCACCATGTCGGGCACGCCTTCGACGATCCGTGGCTGACCCTGCACTGGCGGGCCGAGGGCGCTATCGAATACACGAACCTGCTGTTCGTGCCGTCCTCCAAGCCGTTCGACCTGTTCGACCCCAAGCGCGCCCACCGGGTGAAGCTGTACGTCAAGCGCGTCTTCATCACCGATTCGGCGGAAGGGCTGCTGCCGCCCTACCTGCGCTTCCTGCGCGGCGTGGTGGACAGCGAGGATCTGCCGCTGAACATCAGCCGCGAGATGCTCCAGCACAACCCGATGCTGGCCAAGATCCGCGCCGGCATCACCCGCCGCGTCCTGTCGGAGCTGGGCAAGAAGGCCCGCGACACCGAGAAGGCGGAGGAATACGCGGCTTTCTGGGAGAATTTCGGCGCCGTCCTCAAGGAAGGCCTCTACGACGACTACGAGCACCGGGACGATCTGCTGAAGCTGATGCGCTTCCGCAGCACCGCCGGTGATGGTCTGGTCTCGCTGGAGGAGTATCTGGGTCGCATGAAGGAGGGCCAGGAGGCCATCTTCACCATCAGCGGCGACGACATCGAGACGCTGAAGCGCAGCCCGCAGCTTGAAGGCTTCAAGGCCAAGGGCGTCGAGGTGCTTCTGCTGACCGACCCGGTGGACGAGTTCTGGGTGCCGTCGGTCGGCAGCTTCCAGGACAAGCCCTTCAAGTCGGTGACCCGCGGCGGCGCCGATCTCGGCAAGATCCAGGGCGGCGAGGAGAAGCCGGCCGAGGAGAAGGCCTCCGAAGGTGAGCTGACCGACCTGCTGGTCCTGCTGAAGCTGACGCTCCAGGACGTGGTGAAGGACGTCCGCCCGTCGGAGCGCCTGACCGACAGCGCCGTCTGCCTCGTCGCCGACGAGAACGACATGGACATGCACCTGGAGCGCCTGCTGAAGCAGCACAAGCAGCTCGGCATGGACGCCCCGGCGGCCAAGCGCATCCTGGAGGTCAATCCCGCCCACCCGCTGATCAAGCGCCTCGCCGAGCGCGCCAAGGCGAGCGGTGCAGCGACCTCGCTGGACGACGCGGCGTGGCTGCTGCTCGACCAGGCGCGCATCGTGGAAGGCGAGGCCCTGCCCGACCCCGCCGCCTTCGCCCGCCGTCTGGCGAGCGCAATGGAGAAAGGGCTGGCATAAGGCTGTCTCTTATACACATCTCCGAGCCCACGAGACTATAAC
>NZ_JAUQTX010000315.1:0-6544 GCF_059803775.1 Azospirillum sp. UFLA03-27
TACGCGATAGCTGTTATAGTCTCGTGGGCTCGGAGATGTGTATAAGAGACAGGGTTAGGGAGGGGGCAAGCATGGCGACACCCCCCCACCGCTACACCGGCCCGCTCCACGCCGGCCTGCGCGTCGGGCTGCTCGGCGGGTCCTTCAACCCGGCCCACGCCGGGCACCGGCACATCAGCCTGTACGCGCTGAAGGCGCTGGGGCTCGATCAGGTGTGGTGGCTGGTCAGCCCGCAGAACCCGCTGAAGCCGGTGCGTGGCATGGCGCCGCTCGCCGAGCGGCTGGAGGAGGCCCGGCGCACCGCCCGCCATCCGGCCATCCGGGTCACCGCCATCGAGCGGGAGCTTGGCACCCGCTACACCGCCGACACGCTGGCCAAGCTGACGCTCCGTTTCCCCAAAACGCGCTTCGTCTGGCTGATGGGGGCGGACAATCTTCGGCAAATCCCCCGCTGGCGGCATTGGACGCGCATCTTCCGGCTGGTGCCGGTTGCAGTTCTCGCCCGTCCAACTTATTCTATAGGGGCGCTTGGTGGCATAGCCGCTCAGCGCTATGCCCGTCGCCGGGTGAGCATGCACAAGGCCAAGGGGTTGGCCGGTTCGAAAACACCGGCCTGGATTTTCCTCCGCAACCCGCTGCATCCGGCTTCGGCGACGGCGATCCGCCGGGCACGCGCCAGCGGGTCGTGACCCTGTATCGCGAGGTAGGTACCATCAACACGTTCATCGAACCGGCCGCGCCCGTTGTGCGGCCCGCGCCCGTTCCCGTTCCCCAGCCGGACGAACTGAAGGCGCTCGTCGAGACGTCCCTGGACGACGATCAGGCCGAAGACGTCGTCGTCATCGATCTTGCCGGCAAGACCAGCATCGCCGACTACATGATCGTGGCGTCGGGCCGCAACACCCGGCACATCGCCGCCATGGCCGTGAAGCTGGCCGACCGCATGAAGCAGGCCGGTCTGCGCGGCGTCGAGGTCGAGGGCCTGAACCAGTGTGACTGGGTTCTGGTCGACGCCGGGGACGTCATCATCCACCTGTTCCGCCCGGAAGTCCGGACCTTCTACAACATCGAGAAGATGTGGGGTCTGGAAACGCCGCGGCCCTCCGCCGAGCGCATGAGCGCCTGACGGCCGAGCATTCAGGACGGGTGAGGAACGGGAGTCGGACCGATGCGTCTGTGGCTTGCCGCGGTTGGGCGGTCACGGACCGGTCCGGCGCGCGATCTCTATGACGAGTATGCCGGCCGCCTGTCCTGGCCGCTGACGTTGCGTGAGGTCGAGGTGAAGAAGCGCCTCGCCTCCGACGAGCTGAAGCGGCAGGAGGCGGAGCTGCTTTTGGCCGCCATCCCCGTCGGGGCCATCGTCGTGGCCCTGGACGAGCGCGGCAAGACCATCACCAGCGAAGCCTTCGCCGCCAAGATCGGCGGTTGGCGGGACCAGGGGGCGGGTGACATCGCCTTTCTCATCGGCGGCGCGGACGGCCACGGCGACGCCGTGCGGGCGCGCGCCGATTTTCTTTTGGCCTTGGGCGCCATGACATGGCCGCATATGCTGGTGCGAGGCATGTTGGCGGAGCAAATCTACCGTGCCCAGCAAATTCTGGCCGGACACCCCTATCACCGTGCATGACTCCCATTGTGCGCGTGCGCAGGCGCGCCATTTTCTGATCCGGCCCAAGGCGATGCGCGCATAAAAGGCATCAGCCACAAGAAACCGCGTCAGACAGTTCGACCGAGACCCGCAACCCGACCGTGACAGGCGTATGAGGACCGTGATGACCGAGACCAATCGTCCCCGACCCGTAGTGCTGTGCATCCTGGATGGCTGGGGCTACCGCGAGGAGCGCGAGGACAACGCCATCGCCCAGGGCAACACGCCCAACTGGGACCGGCTGTGGTCGTCGGAGCCGCGCGCCTTCCTGGAGGCCAGCGAGGAGGAGGTCGGGCTGCCCAAGGGCCAGATGGGCAACTCCGAGGTCGGTCACATGAATCTGGGCGCCGGCCGCGTCGTCCGCCAGGATCTGGTGATGATCGACCACGCCATCGTCGAGGGGGAGCTGGAGCGCAACGCCGCGCTGAACGACCTCGCCAGGACGCTGCTGGCCTCGGGCGGGCGCTGCCACATCCTGGGCCTGCTCTCGCCGGGTGGGGTCCATTCGCACCAGGACCACATCGCGGCGCTGGCCGGCGTGCTGGCCCATGAGGGCGTCCCGGTCGAGATCCACGCCTTCACCGACGGCCGCGACGTGCCGCCGCAGAGCGCCAAGGACCAGATGGCCGAGTTCATGGCCGACGTCCACGCCCTGCCGGGAGTCAATGTCGCCACGGTCAGCGGGCGCTACTACGCCATGGACCGCGACAAGCGCTGGGACCGCGTGGCCAAGGCCTACGCCGCGCTGGTGAGCGCCCAGGGCGAGACGGCCGCCGACCCGATCCAGGCGATCGAGCAGAGCTACGCCGCCGGCACCCACGACGAGTTCATCCTGCCGACCGTCATCGACGGCTACACCGGCATGAAGGACGGCGACGCCATCCTGATGGCGAACTTCCGCGCCGACCGCGCCCGCGAGATCCTGGCCGCCTTCGTCGACCCGGCCTTCGACGGGTTCGAGCGCGCCGCCGTGCCGAAGCTGGCCGCCGCCGTCGGCATGGTCGAATACTCGTCCACGCTCGCCAAGCTGATGACGACCATCTTTCCGCCGAAATCCTTGACCAAGGTGCTGGGCGAAGTGGTCAGCGAGGCCGGATTGACCCAGTTGCGCATCGCCGAGACGGAAAAGTACCCGCACGTCACCTTCTTCTTCAACGGTGGCGAGGAGCGCGTGTACCCCGGCGAGGACCGTATCCTGGTGCCGTCTCCGAAGGTCGCGACCTACGATCTCCAGCCGGAGATGTCCGCCGCCGAGGTGACCGACAAGGTCGTCGCCGCCGTGGACAGCGGAAAGTACGATCTGGTGGTCATCAACTACGCCAATCCCGACATGGTCGGCCACAGCGGCATTCTATCCGCCGCCATCAAGGCGGTCGAGGCGGTGGACGTCAGCCTGGGCCGGCTGGAGGCCGCCGTGCGCGCCCAGGGCGGCGTGATGCTGGTCACCGCCGACCACGGCAACTGCGAACTGATGAAGGACCCGCAGACCAACGGCCCGCACACCGCCCACACGCTGGACAAGGTGCCGCTGGTGCTGGTGAACGGCCCCGCCGGGGTGTCGGCGATCCGCAGCGGGCGTCTGGCCGACATCGCCCCGACGCTGCTCGACCTGATGAAGCTGCCGCAGCCGGCGGAGATGACCGGCAAGAGCCTGATCGACCGCGCCAGCGCGCGGGCCGCCGCGGAATAAGGCAGAACCGGGCATGGGCGCAGGGCGCGATCATCCGGCGGGTGTTGCTCTGCTCCCCCTCCCCGTCTCCGTTCCGCAAGGCGCCGGGCGGAGACGGGTGTTTTCCTGGCGGCCGGCCCTGCTGACCGCCACCCTTCTCGTCATCTCCACCGCCGCCACCGCACAGACCGAGTCTCCCGGCCAGACGCTGAAGCGGGTGGAGCAGGATCTCCAGACCGACAAGGCCCTGCAACGGCAGCTCGACCGCCAGTCGCAGACGCTCCAGAAGGAATTGGACGAGCTGCGCGACCGGCTGGTCGGTCTGGCCGATCAGGAGCGGGCGCAGGAGGACGAACTCGCCCATCTCGAAGAGTCCTTGACCGCGCTGGAGACGCAGGAGCGCAACCAGGCCGAAAAGCTGGAGGGCGAGCGGCAGCAGATCGCCGCCCTGCTCGCCGCCCTGCAGCGCGTCGCCCGCATCCCGCCGGAAGCGGCGCTGGCCCGTCCGGACGGGCCGGTTGACACGCTGCGCTCCGCCCTGCTGCTGCGCGACACCGTGCCGGCCCTGCGCGCCCGCGCCGACGCGCTGGCCCAGGCGCTGACCCGGCTGGCCGAGACGCGCGAGACGCTGCAGACCCAGCGCAGCCGCACCTACGCCGCCCGCCTCACACTGATCGATCGCCAGAAGGAGATCGGCCAGCTCGTCGCCCGGCGCGAGGAACTGTCGCGCCAGACCGAGGAGGAGCGCCAGCAGGTCGCCCAGCGCACCGCCCGGCTGACCGGTCAGGCCGCCGACCTGCGCCAGCTGATGGACCGCATCGAGGCCGAACGCCGCGCCGCCGCCGCCATGGCGGCCAAGCGCGAGGCCGAGCGGCTGGAGGCGGAGCGCCGCGAAGCCGAACGCCGGCTCGCCGAGCAGCGGGCCGCGGAGCAGAAGGCGGCCGAGCAGAAGCTGGCGGAACAGAAGGCGGCGGAGCAGCGCGCCGCCGAACAGAAACTCGCGGAGCAGCGGGCCAGCGAACAGCGGGCCAGGGCCGAGGCGGAGACCGCCCGCGCCGCGCCCAGCGCGCCCGCCGGGGAACGCCTGCCGGTGGGCGGCCGGGTGACCGTCCGCTACGGCGAGGCCGACCGCTACGGCGCGACCAGCCGGGGCGTCACCATCCAGGCCCGCGCCGGTTCGACGGTGGTGTCACCGCAGGCCGGAACGATCGTCTTCGCCGGTCCGTTCCGCGGCTATGGCCAAATCTTGATCGTGGAACACAGCCACGGATATCATAGTCTCATCGCTGGATTTGGCCGCATCGACACGGCCGTCGGACGGCGCGTGGCCACGGGGGAACCCATCGGCCTGATGCCCGCCGACGGGTCACCCGATCTTTACTTCGAGCTTCGACGTCACGGACAGCCGATCAATCCACAGCGCGGTTTCGGCGCCCCGGAGGGGAAAGGACAAGGGTAGATGAGGATAGTCAAGCGTGCCGCCACCGCCGCGGCCCTGGTGTTTCTGGGGGCCGGCGTCGCCACCGTCACCGCGCAGGTGAACAGCACCGGCAACAGTTCCGAGACCTACCGCCAGCTCAACCTGTTCGGCGACGTGTTCGAGCGCGTGCGCGCCGAATATGTCGAGTCGACGACGGATGAGCAGCTGATCGAGTCCGCCATCAACGGAATGCTCACCTCGCTCGACCCGCATTCCAGCTATCTGAACCGCAAGAGCTTCCAGGACATGCAGGTTCAGACCCGCGGCGAGTTCGGCGGGCTGGGCATCGAGGTGACGATGGAGAACGGCCTGATCAAGGTCGTGTCGCCCATCGACGAGACGCCGGCCTTCCGCGCCGGGCTGCAGCCGGGCGACCTGATCATCCAGCTCAACGGCGAGGCCGTCATGGGCCTGTCGCTGAACGAGGCGGTGGAGAAGATGCGCGGCCCGGTGGGCAGCGACATCAAGGTCACCGTGCGCCGCGGCGAGGCCGGCGAGCCGTTCGAGGTCACGCTGACCCGCGCCGTCATCAAGGTGCAGTCGGTCCGCTACCGCACCGAGGGCGACATCGGCTACGTCCGCGTCACCAGCTTCAACGAGCAGACGCAGCAGGGGCTGGAGAAGGCCATCGCCTCGATCCAGCAGCAGCTGGGCGACAAGCTGAAGGGCTACGTCCTCGACCTGCGCAACAACCCCGGCGGCCTGCTCGACCAGGCGGTCTCCGTCTCCGACACCTTCCTGGAGAAGGGGGAGATCGTCTCCACCCGCGGCCGCAAGGCCGAGGAAGGCACGCGCTACAACGCCAAGCCCGGCGACCTCGCCAAGGGCCTGCCGGTCGTGGTGCTGATCAACGGCGGCTCGGCCTCGGCCTCGGAAATCGTCGCCGGTGCTCTGCAGGACCACAAGCGGGCGCTCGTCCTCGGCACCCAGTCCTTCGGCAAGGGCTCGGTCCAGACGATCATCCCGCTGCCCGGCCACGGCGCGATGCGCCTGACCACGGCGCGCTACTACACGCCGTCGGGCAAGTCGATCCAGGCGCTGGGCATCACCCCGGACATCGAGGTGCACCCGGCCCGCGTCGAGGAGACCGACCAGGGTCTGATCCGCCGCCGCGAGAGCGACCTGCGCGGCGCGCTGCGCAACCCGGACGCCCCCCGACCGGCCACCACCCAGCCGGCCCCGGCGCCGGGCGCCAGCAACGCTCCGGCCCCCGGTGCAGCGCCGGGTGGTGCGGCCCCCGGTGCAACCCCGGCTCCCGCCAACGGCAACGCCCCGGCGGCGCCGTCCGCGGAGAATGGGGAGGGCGCACCCAACCAGCCGCCCTTCGACTACCAACTGGCCCGCGCGCTCGACCTGCTGCGGGGCGTCGCCCTGTTCCAGGCCCGCGCGCACTGAGGGGAGGGAACGGGTCCGTGAACGCTGCCGCCCTGCTGGGCCGCCTGAAGCCCGCGAAACGGGAACGTTCCGGACCCGGCCTGCTGGCCCGCCTCCGGCGCCGGAAGGCCGGCGGCGATTCGGACGACGCGCCGCACGCACGCAGGGAGCGCCGCCCGCTGTCGCCCCTCGCCAAGAGGCTGCTCGGCGCCTACGCCGTGCTGGCCCTCGGGCTGGGCGGGCTGGGCGGCTGGCTGGCGATGAACGCGGCGCACACCACCGAGGCGTGGCAGGCCGCGATTCCCAGCGTCGAGGTGGCGGTGAAGGGCGCACCTGTCTCTTATACACATCTCCGAGCCCACGAGACTATAAC
>NZ_JAUQTX010000316.1:0-6564 GCF_059803775.1 Azospirillum sp. UFLA03-27
TGTATAAGAGACAGGGGTGGGCAGGGGGGCAGGCGCCGGCTTCGCCGCAGTGGCGCGCAGCCGCGCCACGGACTCCGTCGCCGTGCTGCGTTTCCTCGCCGGTTTCGGCTCCGCGGCTTTTGGCTCGGCGGGCCTCGATTCGACGGGCCTCGATTCGACGGGTGGGGACGACTCGACGGCGATGGATGGCGTGTAGGCGGGCAGCGCCGCCGCCACGGGAACGCTGCCGGGGCGCGGCTTGCGGTAGATCGTGGCGCCGGGAACCGGCACGGGGGTGAACAGGCTGTTGACCTGCTGCCCCGTTTCGGCATGGCCGACCACCAGCCAGCCGTTGGGAACCAGCACCTCGTGCAGGTTCTCCAGCAGCCGGGTGCGCGTCGGCTCGTCGAAATAGATCATGACGTTGCGGCACAGCACGACGTCCAGCGCGCCCAGGCCCCGCGGGTAGTTGGGCAGCGGCCCGTCCACCAGGTTGAAGACCGAGAAGCTCGTCCATTCGCGGAAGCGCGGCTTGACCGCCCACAGGTCGCCCTGCCGGTCGAAGCATTCCGCCAGGACGGCCGGGTCGAGCCCGCGCACCGCCCAGTTCCCATAGACGCCGCGCCGCGCCGTTTCGATGAAGCTGGCGTTCAGGTCGGTGCCGACGATGCTGACCTGCCAGTCGCGCAGCTGGTCGGCGAAATGCCGCTTCAGCAGGATTTCCAGCGTGTAGGCCTCCGGCCCGATCGAGCAGCCGGCGCTCCAGATGCGCAGCAGGCGGCTTTCCCGGTTGCGGCGCAGGCATTCCGGGATGGCGACGGCGCACAGCGCCTCGAACTGCTCGGCGTAGCGGAAGAAGAAGGTCTCGCCGACCGTCAGCTCGTTGATGAGCGCCTGATACTCCGGCCCGGTCGGCCCCTCCGCGGCGAGCTGCGCCAGATAGGCGCCGAGGCCGAGGGTCGGCTTGTCCGACAGGCGGCGGTTGATGCGCTCCGCCAGGGCGGCGTCCTTGTCGGCGTAGTAGGCGAGCCCGGTCGCCCCGATGACGGCGGCCTTGATCCGGGGAAAGACCGGGTCGCGCAGGATGGCGTCGATGCGGTTCATCGGACCTCCGCGCCGGTCTCGCAATCGGGGGCGGCGAGCCGGGCCAGACGCTCGTCGGCCATGGCCTGGAAGGCGGCGAGCAGCCGGCCCTCCGCCTCGGTCAGCAGGCGGGACGGGTCGATCACGGTGGCCGTTCCGCCATCATGGGGGCCGCCGTGGGGGCGGCCGTGGGGGATGGTCGCCACGGCGCAGCCGTTGAAGGTCAGGCCGGGGTCGGCCGCCATCCGCTCCGCGTCGGGGATCGGCAGGATGTTGAACACCCGCTCGGCCAGCAGAGCGAGCGGACGGCCGTCCCATTCGGTCAGGAACAGCGGGGCGTACAGCTCCGGCGGCGCGGCGTCGAAGCCGAACAGCAGGTCGAGCCGCAGGACCGGGACGGCGCGGCCCTGGTAGCGGAACAGGCCGGCGACCACGGCGGGCGCCGCCGGCGGTCGGTCGAGCCGGGGCAGCGGCAGGAACCGGCGCACGGATTCCGCCGGCAGGGCCAGGGTCCTGCCGGAGACGGAAAAGATCACGTACCGTGTCGCGGATGCCGTCGCAGCCATCGCGGGCGCACACCTTCCTGATTCGGTTGTCGGCCGAAGCCGGTTGCCGGGTCCGAGACGCGCAGCCGGACCCTGGATCCTATTGTTGGGTGACGCCGGGGGGCTTGAAACCGGCGCAGAACATGCCGCATCGCACCCGGGATGGAAATACCACCAAAGGCAAAAGCCTCAGCCCAAGGTGGCGGTATGACGCCGGTCATACCATGGGTGCCGGAACGCTTGCTGTTTTCGCAGTTGCGGTTACAAACATCCCCGGCCGCCTGATCAAAAGCCGCCGATCAATTGCCGCCGTCCAGCCGCACCGACCAGAGGGGATCATGATCAAGGTTGTCCGAGCGAAGCTGCACTGCCTGCGCGTCACCGACGCCAACCTGAACTATCAGGGGTCGATCACCCTCGATCCGGAGCATTGCGAGGCGGTCGGGATCTACCCGCTGGAGTTCGTGGAGATCTGGAACAAGAATTCCGGCGCGCGGATCAGCACCTACGTGATCTACGGCGAGCGCGGCTCGCGCTGCTGCGTGCTCAATGGCTCGGCGGCGCGGAGCTGCCAGCCGGGGGACGAGGTCATCATCGCCGCGTCCTGGTATTGTCAGCCGACGGAGCTGGCGACGCTGCGGCCGCGGGTGCTGACCTTCAACGCCGACAACAGCATCGACCGCTCGCTGACCTACGACGTGACGGCGCTGGACGGCGGGCGCTTCGATTTCGCGATTCGCGAGGGTGCCTTCCTGGAGCCGGAACCGGCCTGATCCGCCGGCCCCGACGTCCCGCAAACAAAGGAAGCGGGGTTGGGCGAGTCCACGCGCAAAGCGAGCGGTTCGGCGACTTGCGCGTGTCTTGCGAGGGATGGGCGGTGAGTCCCACTTGAACGCGCGGCAATTTTTGCCTACTCTACTTGAGTGGGAGTGCGGACAGCGAGGAGTGCGTGTCATGGGCGTCAGCGGCATAGGGGGCTATCAGCAGCAGCCTTTCACGACACCGTTGAGCAGCGGGCCGGCGGCCCTGCAGCAGACACGGGGAACCGACGCGAACCAGCAGGCCCAGAAGGCCGAAGAGGATCGCCGTCAGCAGGCCCAGGATCAGCAGGCGCAGCAGAGCCAGCAGGCCCTGTCGTCGGGCGGCAACACCACCCCGACCCGCGGACAGAACCTCAACATCACGGTCTGATCGCGCGTCGTCCAATCGGGGTCCGCCCGGCTGGTCCGGGGCCGGGCCCGCAGGGGAAAGGCGGCCAGCCATGGACATCCGAAGCGTTTCCGGCATCCAGGCGAACCGGCCGACTCCGGCATCGGCGGTCCCGACGCCGCAATCCGTGGCCGATGCCGCGGCACCGACTTCCCAAACCGCCTCCAGCGCTGCGGACCAATCCGCTTCGGCTGCGTCTCCGTCCGATCCGGTGGTGGTGGCCGGCGGCTACATCAGCCCGGTCCTGCGCTATGACCAGGGCGCCCGGCTGGCCGTCATCTATTTCCGCGACCGCTCCTCCGGCGAAACCCAGAACCAGATCCCGGCGCAACAGGTGGTGGAGGAATACCGCCGCACCGCCAGCCGCCTGGGCGTCGCGACCGACGCGGCGGCGGAAGGCCACGACACCGGCAAGGGAACCGCGGCATCCGGCGGCACCGCCACACCGGACGGCGCCGGGCGGAGCGTCGGATCGGGATACGGCGCCATCCCGTCGAGCGGCGCCCCGTCCAGCGGAACGCCGCCCGCGACGGGCGCCGGTCCGGCGGGAACCACCCCGGCCGCCGTTCCCCGTGCCGCGGGGTCCTACGGCGCCGGTTCGCCGGGCGCCATCGTCTCCGTCACCGTCTGATCGGGCAGCTCGAAGCGGGCGACCAGGGGCGCGTGGTAGCTTTCCGGGGAATGGCTGACCGTGGCGTGGGCGACCAGCTCGTCGCCCAGCGCCTCGTTGTGGATTTCGGCGGAGCGGAACCAGCCCAGCAGGGCGCGCGACACCAGCAAATGGTCGAGCATCACCGCGTCGCCGCCGTGCAGCACGGTGAAGCGCCGCTCCTCCGGGACGGAGCGTTCCAGCGGCACCAGCGACCGCCCCGCAAGATGGCCGTTGCCGGTCTCGTCCAGGTCGGCGCGGATGATGCGGACGGGGGTCTGCTCGATCTCGGCGTTGAGGTCGCCGGCCACCAGGATCAGCGCCTGCGGGTCGGCGTCGAACACCCGCTCCACCGCCAGCCGGGCCTCCAGCGCCTGCCCGGCCCGCTTGATCGAGGCGAGGTAGAAGCCCTCCGCCCAGCCGCCGACGCTCTTCCAGGTGGAGGCGTTCTTCTTCTGCCCCGGCACCGGCGCGGCGATCGGCGCGCGCAGATGCAGGTTGAAGACGTGCAGCCGCCGCCCGCCGGGCAGCTCGATCTCGCCATGGAGCACCGGGCGGTCCCAGGTCACGGCGTCGCCGCCGGGCTGGGCCGGGTCGGCGGTGACCATGCGGACCTGCGGGGAGGGCACCAGATCGTGCCGGTACTGCCGCGCCGCCAGGATCGGCCAGCGGCTCACCAGCACGAGGTTGTGCCGGTCGGCCAGCTTGGTCCCCTCGCCGCCGGAGGTCCGGTGGAAAGCGGCGTAGGAGCCGCCCTCCAGCAGCCGGTTCAGAGCGCGCAGGGTCCGCGGCTCCCCCTTCGCGTCGCGCTGGCCGTTGACCTCCTGAAGGCACAGGATGTCGGCGTCCAGCCGCTCCAACTGCGGACGCAGCACGGCGGCGCGCTCCTCGAAGGACAGGTCGCCGGTGTCGTCCAGGCTTTCCAAGTTGAAGGTGGCGATGCGGATGCTGCTGCGGGTGCTGCGGCTCATGACCCCTCCCCGGACGCCCGGCCCGCCGCGGCGCGCGGGCGCGCCAGGAACAGGTGGTTGCGGTTGATGCGCCGCCGCCGCCGGCGGTGCGCGCTCAGCATCGCCGTGGAGGCGACGAGCGTGGCCTCCAGCCCGGCCTCGGCCATGCGCTGGGGGGTATCCGTACCATAAATCCGGTAGTGATAGGGGTGGCCGAAGGCGGCCAGTCGCTTGGCGGGGGTGTCCATCGCCGGGTCCTCCCGCGTCGGTCCCTTGGGGTCATAGGGGAACAGCAGGATAGCGCGGCCGGAGGGCTTCAGGACGCGGGCGATCTCGCGCAGCGCGGCGCGGTCGTTGGGGACATGCTCCAGCACGTGGCTGGACAGCACGAGGTCGAAACGGCCGTCCGGGAAGGGCAGGTCGGTCAGGTCGGCTTGCACGTCGGCGGCCGGGTTGAAGCGGTCCAGCGTGACGTAGCGCCGGCCGTGCCGCGCCCGCAGCAGCGGTTCCAGGCAGGGTTCCGGGGCGGTGTGCAGGATGCGCAGCGACCGGCGCAGCACGTCCGTCCGCTCCGCCAGGAAGCTCCACAGGAAGCGGTGGCGCTCCAGCGACCCGCAGTCCGGGCAGCGGGCGTTGCGCCGTCCCCCCAGGCCGAAGGGCAGGAAGCGTGCCGCCTCCCGTCCGCAGAGCGGGCAGAGCAGGGGGCCGGCGGCGGGGATCAGGCCGTGGGCGCCCTCGTAGCGTGGACGCTCGTACAGCGACTCCCGCCGGTAGACGGCGGCCTCGTCGAGATTCTGGTCCGCGATAGCGGGCAACAGGCGGGACAATCCATGGAGCATGGGGATCAGAACAGTTCCACGTCGCCATCGATCCCGGTCTTGCGCAGCCGGTCCATGAAGGAGGTCTCGGACCGCGCGATGTCCCGCACCGTCTCCTCCCCGATCAGGCGGCGCTGGGTGCGGCCCGAGGTGGGGTAGAAGCGCACCGCGCGGGCCGTCGTGCCGCCGACGTCCCAGCTCATCGTCGGGATGCCTTCGGCCGCCAGATACTCCATGACGAACTCGACGTTGCGCTGGCCGATGCCGGCGCTGCGCGGGGCGCCGTTCACGCTGGCCCCGCCGAAGATCTTGGCGCGCAGCCGGTCGCGCCGCCCCGTCGCCGCCAGCAGCCGGTTGATGAGCTGCTCCATCGCCGCACTGCCGTAGCGCGAGGAGATGGACAGCCGGTCGCCGTTGTGGTCGGGCAGCAGGAAGTGGTTCATCCCGCCGATCGCCGCGACGGGATCGAACAGGCAGGCGGCGATGCAGGAGCCCAGCGTGGTGGTGATGACGACGTTCGGGTCGTCGCTGACCACGCAGCCGCCGACCACGATGTTGACCACCTCCGCGCCCAATTGCCGGTCGTGGTAGCGGTTGGCCGCGATGTCCGGTGTGTCGGAACCCTGCTGGAGTCGGCGTGCGCGCGGGCTGATCGGCATCCAGAACCTCGGTGGGACATTCGGTCGCAGTGTACAACCGACCGTCGCCCTTCGCCAAGCGTTGTGGTCAAGGGCTCCTGCAATCGGTGGCTCTCACAAGCCGGCGATCCACAACTCCAGAAGGTCGGCCTGGAGCTTGCGGGCGCGGGCCAGCCAGGCGCGGGCCTCCGGGGGGATCTCGGCAATGCGGCGGTCCATCGTCCGGTCCATGGCGGCGCGCTGCGGCTCGTCGGTGACGAAGAAGGCGAAGCCGAGCGTGCGCCCGCTCGCCGTGGTCAACGTTCCGGCCAGCGCCTTGGCGTAGGCCAGCGTGCCCGATTTGGCGCGCAAGCCGGGGGGCAGGACTTTGCCCTCGTCCTCGCCGGGGAGAAGGGCGAGCACCGCCGGACCGGCGCCGCGGATCAGCGCCATGGTCTGGGCCGGGGTGATCCGCGACGCGCTGCTGAGGCCCGAATGATTGAGCAGACGCAACCCCGTCCAGTCGGTGCGCGGGGCTGCCAGCATGACCGGCGCGGTCAGCACCGCCGCCGACTCCGGCAGCGTCTGCACCGCCGGATCGAGCCGCCGGGCGGCGGCCAGCCCGATCAGCTCCGCCGACAGGTTGTTGGAGTAGCGCAGGACCTGCCGGGCCAGAACCTCCAGCGGCTCGCTGCGGTGCAGGGCGCCGACCGC